>DATCCP010000148.1:0-6666 GCA_036511215.1 Candidatus Krumholzibacteriaceae bacterium | reverse complement strand
GAGAAACGGTTCCACTGTGCGTCGAAGAAGGTCACGAACAGATCCCATGAAGAGCTCTTCGTGCGTCTGATAGAGTCAGGGACGGCAACCGAGAACTCGAGCCGCGTGCGCTCGTTGGCCCCGCGGCGTTCGGCGATCTGCACGGCGAGCGGGAACGGCGTGAACTTGATTGGGTATTCGTAACGCTGCGCAACGGTGTTGAGAATCTTGAGCGACGCACCTCCGTAGTAATCGCTAATGGGAAAATGGTAATCGCCGTTGAGGAACTCATCGTTGAAGTAGAGGTTGAAGGAGCCCTTCGGGAGGTTGTATTGCCAGACGATCCAGCCGCCCGACGTGCCTGAACCGAGATCGTAGAGCTTCTTGTCCGGGAGGCCGAAGCGTATCACGGCCGCTCCGCGGTCGGTATCGGATCCTCTCGCGCTCCTGCGTTCATCCGACATGGTCCAGTCCGAAATCACGACTCTCGTGAAATGCTCGAGCTCGCGCTCGTTCACCTCCGTCGCCGGCGTCGGATCGTTCTCCGCCCAGAACCGGCGGCGCCAGTCCTCCCTCTTCGCCTTGGACGAGCTCAGATAGAGGTCGCGTTCGTCGAGCGGAAGGAGTGCAGCGACGCTCTCGTATGGTTTGCGTTGTTCGTCCGACATGATGAGAAAGGCGGCGGAGAACTCCTTGGCGGCCTTTTCAAAGTCGTTGTTTTTCGTATAGAGCATGCCGCAGACGAGGTGCGCGTTCACGCTCTTGGGATGGAACATCACGGCCCGCGTGCCGTACATGAGCCCGGTCTGGTACATGCGGCGGAATGAGTGGAGGAAGGCGAGGTTCACAAGCGTTTCCTCGTCTTTCCGGTTGAGACGGTAGGCCGTCTCGAAGTACTCGATCGCCTTCACGAGGACCGGAGGAAAGCACATCGTCTTGTAATACTCGTACTGTTCCATGCGTCCGAGTTGGAACCAGGCCTCGAAGCAGTTCGGGTCGAGCTGCGTCGCATGGAGAAACGAGGCCTCCGCCTGTCCGACGAATCTCCGGGCGATGAGGGTGAGCCCCTGCTCCACGTAGAGAATCGGATTGCGCGGGTCGAGCGCGATGGCCTTTTCTATCTCCTCGGAGGAGAGAAGGCGGCTGTGGGGAGTGCCGGCGAGCCGGTATGCCACCGCGAGCTGGCGATGGAGCTCCGGGTTCTTGAAATCCCGCTCGACCTGGTCCTTGAGACCGGCGATCTGCTCCGCGACCTGCCGATTGTCCGGCGATGAAACGGGCTCGATGAAATCCCCTTCCGTCACGGACCGCTTTCCCCCGGGGCGGAACGAGCAGCCGCAGAGGAGAAGGACGAAGAGGAGCGCAACGCATTGTCGGGGACTCATCTTCACCGGCTTTCCTCGCGTGGATGGATCGAACACAAGATTATGCATGATAGCCTCGGCGAAATCAATGCAATCGGTCCCCGCGGCGCTCGGTTCGGGAGAGCGGCGAGATGAAAGAGGTACAAAAGTTGCATGAGGATTCACGGATAGCCGTGTCCATTTCTCGCCCGCGCGCAAAGGGGTCCGTCAATGATGCAAGACGTTCTCGAAACCCTGCCGTTCGAGTTTCAGCAGTTTCGCGAGGTCGTCTTTAGCCTCGCGAGGCTCGTTCTGCAGTCCCGCATTTTTCCGGCGCGCCACCCTTCGGCTGAACGGTCTCTCGGCGAAGCATTCATGCGTCTCGACGCCGCGCTCCAGCGCAAGAGCTCGGTCAAGCTTCTGTTCGCCAGCGGAGTCATGTACTGGCTCAATTTCGAGTTCGACCTGACCGAGGGGTGCGATAAGGCGATGCACCTGTTCCGCGAGATCCTCACCAGACAGTCGATCGGCGAGATCGAGTTCATGAAAGGTGTGACGAAGGACGATATCGCATGCTTCGCGGCTCTTCTCGCGACCGGTGGAAGCCACGAGGCCGATCTCGGCGCCCTCGGAGCGCATATGGAAAACATACGCGTTCGTCACGGGATCACGCCTCAGGAGTTGCGGCCGGAGACCGGTCGTGAAGCCGCGGACCGCGAAGCCGGCGCGCCCGCTCAACTGAAGAGTGCAAGGTCCGTCGACGGCGAGAGCAAGATGGGAAAGGTCGTGCGGGGAATTCTCGAGAAGCTCGAGAAGATTCAGTCGCGCGAGGGGACGAAAGCCGGCGCAAGGATTCTCGATGTGGTCGAGCGCGAGGGGGGGAACACGGTGACAATCCTGCTCCTCAACTCGCTCAAGGAATACGACGACTACACATTCACGCATTCGGTCAACGTCGCCGTCATCTCGGCGGCGATCGCGAAAACCCTCTCGTTCACCGAAGATTTCGTCGATACGATCGCCCATGCGGCGCTCCTTCATGACATCGGGAAGCTCTATGTGAATCGCGACATCATTCATAAATGCGGACGTCTCACGCCGGCGGAATGGCAGGCGGTCAAGCGCCATCCCGTCGACGGTGAGCGGATCCTTCGGGAGGAGCGTCTCGACCTCGTCTCGCGCCGCGTCGCGTACGAACACCACATGCGTCACGACCTCACGGGGTACCCGACGCCCAAGGAGGGGTTTGATGTCCACAAGGCGAGCGAGATTGTGCGCATCGCGGACAGCTACGACGCGCTGACGACGAAGAGGCTGTACCGAAAGCAGGTCAATCCGTACGACGCGATCAAGCTTATGGTGAAAGGGAGCGGCTCCGAATTCCAGAAGGACTACTTCGACGCGTTCCTGCGCGTCCTCGGAAACGTGCCCATCGGGAGCGTCCTGAAGCTGAACACGGGTGAAACGGTGCTCGTTGTCGACATCATCGAGGGAAACGGTGATTTCCCGCGCGTTCGGGTGCTCACGGATGCCTCGGGCAAGCCGGTGGACGACGAGATCATCATCGATCTCAATGAGCGCGATCCCACGACCAACAAGCCCAAGCGGCGGATCGTTCTCATTGTCGAGCAGGCCGTGCGGGATGTTGAGATCGGGCAGTATATCGTGAGTTGACCTTTGGGCCGCGGACAAAAAATCACCCAGGGCAATCCATCCTCACGTGCGACGATCACCCCGGGTGAAATCTTCGAGAATCGCTCAGAGTACTTCGCTCTTGCCTATTTGCTGCATCGGTCCAAAGAACGTCCAGACATACTGCGCGTCGGCGGATGTTGCATGAATCATGAATTCGATGCTCTTTCCGGCAACGATGGGCGCATTGCCTGTTCTCGAAAGGCACACCTCTCCGTCGGAAAGGATACACCATCCCTTCGCGGCGAAAACATCGATGATCGAGCCCTTCGGATCCTTGAGCTCGAAGGCATAGATGCCGTCGCTCGAAGCTGTAACTACCATTTTGATAAGATAGTTACCACCGTCGAGCGCCTGCACGGTTCTCTTCACCGTGGCCGGAGCGCCGAGAGACGGGATGCTCAGGAGAAGGATCAGTGCAGCTGCAAGCAAGAAGCACGCGGTGCGTTTGACACTCAGCATCTCTTTTCCTCCCCAGCAGTTACGCTGTTCATTTGAAACAATTTATAAATAAATGAACCAACCATTTATTTCCGTTGTTCTTATTATATCACATCGCATGGGGCTTGTCGAGAAAATGAACGCAATCAATCGAGTGGCATGGTATTTTCTTGTCCTGTCGTGCTCGGGGTTAAAGGGGCTCCGGCTCACATCAGTATTTCGCTGCATTCGATAGGGGGAAGAGATGGCTCGGAAGATTCTCATTGCGGACGACGAGGTGCACCTCGTGAAAATTCTTCAGCTGACGCTCGAGCGGGCGGGCTACGAGGCCATTGTTGCGTATGACGGCGCGGAGGCTCTGAAGAAAGCGCAGGAGGAGCGCCCCGACCTTGTGATCTTCGATTCTCTGCTCCCCGTGCTCGACGGCTGGAAGGTCTGCCGGATGCTCAAGTCTGACGAGCTCACGAAATCCATTCCCGTGATCATTCTCTCCGCGAGCGATCTCGCGCGCGCCGAGATCGATGAGCCGATCTCTGCGGATCTCTTCATGGAGAAACCGTTCAATTCGACCGTGCTTCTCGACGGAATATCGAGTCTGCTCGGATAGGCGTTGAGAAGTGATTCGCCGCTTCAAAGCGGCTGGATGAAGATCTGGTCTTTTTCCCCTTCTTTTCCCTTCGCCGTGCCGCGGGTCTCGGCGGCGCCGAGACGCCCGCTCTTGCGTGCCGCGAGCTCCTTCAGCATGCGGGCCGATTCCTGCGTCGCGGCGCTTCGCCCGAGGGTTTCAGCGCACGCCGTGAGCTCCTCGATCTCCTTCCGCTCCCGGTCATAGATAGCCGATACTGCCGCCTGGAACGCGTCATCGAGCGGCGAGAACGCACCGCGCTCCGACGCCTCGAATGAGCGCGGGAGCTTGCCGCCCGCGAGCGACAGGAGATTACGGTGAAGGAGAGCGAGGGGTTGGAACATCCGGGCCGTGATGATGCTCGAGAGCGCGAAGAACGAAGCAATTATAATCGCGATGAAGACGACCGTGTTCATGACGAGAAGGCTCTTGAGCTTCGCCGCCACCGCCTCGAGCTCTGGAACCTGCGCCGCCAGCGCCGACTGATTCGAGATGAGCGCGAAGTAGAAGGTGCAGCCGAAAACGAGAGCCACGACGACCATACCCGCCAGCACGAGCAGTCTGATGCGGGTCTTGACGCCGCCGGCAAGCGAATCGGCGGCCGCGGAAGGTATCCTCGTATCGATGGTTCCGGTCATTTCACACTCCCCGGGAAGATGCCGACGGGTGCACGGGTATTGGCCGAATCGGCCGTTCTGGTGCCGGTGCACGGGATGTACTATGCCTCTCCGGAGTGACAATCAATAACCGTGCCACCGCGTCTACGAATCTCTGCAGAAGAAGAGAAGAGCGGAGCGGAACTTCTCGACGTCGAGCGAGGTATCCTTGCACGGACCGAGCGGTCGCGTGTTGGGAATCCCGATGACCGGGATCTTCGGAGCGACGTCGTGGATTCCCGTGACGAGGTCGCGCTCGCACGCGACTGCCACGATCGCCCGGGGACGTATCGCGTGGATGATCTTTCGCGCCTCGGTGCCTCCGGGCGCCGTATGGAGGATGACGTTCGGAAACCCCGCGCAGATATTCCTGATCTCCCTTTTTAGATCCTTCGAAAGACACCGGGGGACGAGTGCGAGCACGAGCCCGTCTTTGCGCCATGGTCCGACGAGGCTGTTGCTCACTTCGATGAAGGAATGGCTCAGGCGGTCGCGCGAGATGCCGAAGGATTGCGCGAGGCGGGCGACCGCGGGAAAGAGCACGATGAAGAGATTGCTCCCGCGATGGAGGCAGATAGCGAGGTATACACGCTGCGAGACGACGGCGCCGATGAGGAGTGCATACCAGACGAGAAAGAAGGCGGCGAGGGCGGCGACGGCGATCGTGAGGAGCACCGCGTAGAGGTGCCCGTACTGCTCGAAGCGGGGGAGAGCGAGGTACCAGAAGAGGAATCCCAGAAGCACGAATCCGACGAGCACAACGAGGGAAAGGAGGAGGAAGGTTCGCTTGCCCTCCGTTATCTGGGGAGGCTCGTTCGCGCCCTTCCAGTCGAGCCACTCCTCCCCGAGAATTCTATCCTGAGCGCGCGGCTCACGTTCGCTGTTCATCTCGGAAGGAGAATGTACTTGAACGCGCGTGATTGTTCAATACAATTCAGGCTCGTGCGCACGGAACATATCAAATCATACAACGCACTCACCGCGGGAATCATTGCGATATCCTTCGGCGCCATTTTCACGAGGCTCGCGCACGCTCCCGCCCCGGCGGTGGCGGCGCTCAGGATGATCTTTTCGGCGCTCATACTGACGCCCGTGGCGGTCGGATCGGCGCGCACGAGAGGGGAGCTCGCAGGCGTCTCGCGGAAGGACGGCTCGCTGCTCGTGCTCTCCGGATTGTTTCTCGCGCTTCACTTCAGCCTGTGGATTCTCTCGCTTGTCTACACCACCGTGGCGAGCAGCGTCGTATTCGTCACGACAAACCCGCTCTGGGTCGCCCTGTTTTCGATTGCATTCCTCAGGGAGAAGATATCGCGCATGTTCTGGGTAGGCCTCGCGCTCTCCATCGCGGGGGGCGCCGTTATCGGGGGCGGGGACGCCGCGGCGGGGCACGGGCGGTGGCAGGGAGATGCGCTCGCCCTCGGCGGCGCGATCGCGATCGCCGGATATTTCATCGTGGGCTCCCGTCTGCGCAAGCGTCTGTCGCTCGCGGGATACGTGTTCCCCGTCTACGCCTGCGCGGCGGTTCTCCTATTCGCCGGGGCGGTCGCGCTCCGCGTTCCCCTCGTGGGGTACCGATGGGAGACCTATCTGTATTGTTTTCTGATGGCCCTCGTGTGCCAGATCCTCGGGCATTCGCTTTTCAATTGGGTGCTCAAAAATCTTCCGGCGACCGTCGTCGCGATCGCCGTGCTCGGCGAACCAGTGGGCGCGACAATCCTTGCCCTGCTGATCCTCCACGAGGTTCCCGGCGTGAACGTGATCGTCGGCGGCGCTTGCATTCTCGCCGGCGTCTTTGTCGCCCTGTACTACGGGCCAAAATCCCCGGCGGACCGGCGGATCGCGTCAGGGGGCTAGCCGCGCTGCGATCGCGCGCGCTTCCTCTGCGAAGGCCGCGTCCCCTTGCCAGGTCTGCGCAAATTGCTCGAAAGCG
>DATCCP010000147.1:0-2595 GCA_036511215.1 Candidatus Krumholzibacteriaceae bacterium | reverse complement strand
GGAGGCGAACCTACCTGCGGCTGCTCGGCGGACGAGCCGAAGTGTCCGTGAAGAGCGAGACGTCTTCTTCGTTCCCGTCAGAGGGACGGCGTCACAGCTCGCGGAGCGCCACGATGATAGGAACGCGGGCCGCGTGGGCGGCGGGGGGAATGCCCCCGATGACGCCCATGATGAGCGAGAATACGATGCCGCTCGCGAGAATCGCGGGAGTCACGCGGAACGAGAAGGCGAGGTACGAGAAGCTCGACCAGTTCATCGTGCCCGTCGTGAAGCCGTTGAAGGGGAGCGCCGCGAGACAGCCGACGGCGCCACCGGCGATCGCGATGAGAATCGATTCGGCGAGGAACGACGCGACGATGCTCGCCGGGCCGAAGCCGAGAGCCTTGAGCGTTCCGATCTCGGCGGAGCGGGCCGCGACGGCGGAGTACATCGTGTTGAGCGCCGCGAACACGGCGCCGACCGCCATGATGCCCGCGACGAGAAATCCGAGCACACGGATCATCGTCGACATCATGCGGGATTGCTCCGCGTAGAAGGCCGTCTCGCGGTAGACGTCGACCGTCAGACGCGGGTCGCTCGTGACGGCGTCTTTGAACTTCTGAAAATCGTCGAGCGAGGCGAGCCGGGCCGTGACCGACTGAAAGACGTTCTCGGGGCGTTTGTAGATCTGATTGAGCACGCTCGCGTCGCACCAGATCTCGGAGTCGAAAGAGCTCCCGCCCGCGTCGAACACGCCGACGACCGTCCATCGGCCGCCGCCCATATCGACCGTCGAGCCGAGGTCGAATCCCCGGTAGGAGGCCGAAACGTTTCTTCCGACGATGATTTCGGTGAGGCCGCTTTGGATGAAGCGGCCGCGTGTGATGCGGACATCCGGCCGCACCTCGAGCGCTCGCGGCGAGATGCCGCGTATCTGCACGTTGGCGTCCGACCCCGACGAGGCGAGCGGGAATGCCCCGATCACGACGACCTCGGGGCTTACGAGCGGGTCTCCCGACGCGGAGCGCGCGACGCCCGGTGCGTCGTCGATCACCTTCACCTGTTCCAGCATGATTGCGCTCATCATCTCGGCGTTGGCGCCGCCCCGGAGGACAAGGGCGTTTTGGGGCGAGCCCGACGAGACGAGGGTCGCTCGAAAGCCCTGCGCCATGGCGAGCATGACGACGAAAACGGCGACTGTGCCCGCGACGCTCAGGACGGCGACGAGCGTGGAGGGCCAGCGGTTCATGACGCTTCTGATATTGTAGTTGATCGGTATGGCCATGCTCACACCCTCCTCAGGGCGTCGACGATCTTGAGGCGCATCGCGCCGACGGCGGGGATGATCCCGGCGGCCGCGCCGGCCGCGATCGCGAGAACGAAGCCGAGGACGAGCAAATCGGAGCGCAGGTAAAAGAGAGGGAGCATTCCTCGCGTCGGATCGCCCGTCATCGTGTAGAGCTTCGCCAGGACGAGCCCGAGTCCCCCGCCGATGACGGCGAGGATGAGCGATTCGGCCATCACGAGGACGAGGATGGAGAGGTCGGTGAAGCCGACCGTCTTCATGACGGCGAGCTCTCCCGTGCGCTCCCTGATCGCGGTCGCCGTCGAATTGCCGGTAACGAGGAGCAGCGTAAAAAACACGACGCTTCCGATCGAGAGGATGAGGAGCCTGATGTTGCCGATCTGATTCGCGAATCCCGCGGCAAAGCTCCGCTCGGTTTCGCTCTTCGTCTCATACGGAGAGTTCGCGAAGCGGTCGTCGATCGCCTTGGCCGCCGTGACGGCGTTGGCGGGATCGTCGATCTTCACCACGTACCATCCGACGGTCCCCTTGAAGAAGGGCCGCCGCTCCTCGAGGTAATCGTAGCGGAACCAGAGCTCGGAGCTCACCTGTTCCCGTTTCTCCGCGCGGTAGACCCCCCGCACGTTGAAGTCCCACGTTCCCGCCCAGATTGTCCCCGTGAGCGGAATATGGTCACCGACCTTGAACTTGTACTTGTCGACGAGCGGCGGACTGATGATGCAGCCCTGGCGATCCTGCAAGAAGGCGTTCCACTGGTCCTCGCTGAAGGTGTACTCGGGAAAGACCTTCCGGTAGGTCTCGGGATCGATCGCGAAATTCGGAAAGAAGTTCTTCTGGTCCTGGTAGTAGCCGCCGAACCAGGTTGCAAAGGTCGCCTCGGAAACGTGCGGGAGAGCGCGGATAACGTCCCCGTACGAATAGGGGAGCGGCATGATGAGGGAGATCCGGTTCCGGACGACGAGCCTGTCGACGCCCGCGACGTTGACGCCGGAGCTCAGCGCCGTCTTGATCGTCATGAGGATTCCGAACAGAAAAAGCGCCACGAGAAATGAGCCCGCGGTGAGCGCCGTGCGGAGCTTCTTGCGCTTCAGGTTGACGAGAACGAGGTGAACGTACTTCATGACGTCGCATCCCCCGGCTTGCATGCGAAGGAGCCGTCCGCGGTGCATTCGAGGAGCGTGCCCTTGTCGAGGTGGAGGAGCGTGCTCGCCCGCTTCGCCGCCACGGGGTCGTGCGTCACGAGGAAGATCGTCTTCCCGAACTCCTTCGAGAGCCTCCCGATGATATCGAGGATCTCGTCGCCGGCGGCG
>DATCCP010000146.1:0-18143 GCA_036511215.1 Candidatus Krumholzibacteriaceae bacterium | reverse complement strand
ACTCTTTGAAAATGCGGGCGAATTTGTCGCTCAGATCCTGGAACAAGGAAACCCATCCTCTACCCGGCAAATAGCTAAAATAACATGGATTTTCGGGTGTTGGCAAGGGAAATCAATTCGATCCGCGCCGCCTCAGCCCCGGATCGCGGCGATCGCATCGGCGTACGCGCTGCAGCGGAAAACGGCGGTGCCCGCGACGAGAATCTGCGCCCCCTCGTCCCTCACCCTCGCGGCGTTCTGCGGTTTGACGCCGCCATCCACCTCGATCACGAAGCGGTAGCCCTTTGCCTGCTTGAGTCGCGCCGCCTCGCCGATCTTCGCGACCGCCTCGGCGATGAGCTCCTGTCCGCCGAAGCCCGGGAACACGGTCATGACGAGGAGACAGTCGACGTCGGGGAGAAGATGCGCAACCTTCGAGAGCGGCGTATCGGGGTTTATCGCGATTCCTGCGTCGCAGCCGAGGGCGTGGATCTTCCTGATGACGTCCGCGTGATCCGCCGCGCATGCCTCCCAGTGAAAGCTCACGAGGGCGCTTCCGGCCTTGACGAACGCCTCGACGTACCTCGCGGGATCGAGAATCATGAGGTGCGAGATGAGCGGAACGCGCGCGATCTTCGCGACCGCCTCGACGATCATCGGCCCGAAGGTGAGATTGGGAACGAAACTGCCGTCCATGACGTCGAGGTGGAGGAAATCCGCGCCCGCCTCCTCCACGGCCCGAATCTCGCGCTCGAGACACGAGAAATCCGCCGAGAGCAAGGACGGCGCGACGGCCACCCGCCTCTCCCTATTCAAGCGTTGAAACGACGAGTTCAATCGTGTCTCCCTCCTTGATTCGCGCGCCCGCCGCGGGAGTCTGCGACAGAATCGCGTTCGGGAATTTCCCCTGGCCGCGGCTGGCGGCCACGTGCGCGACGTTGAACCCGAGCTTCTCGAGCTTGTCCTTGACGAACGGAAAATCCTTCCCGACGAGATCGGGCATGAGATACACCTTCGGTTCCCCGCGCATCGCGACGAGGATATCGACCGTCGAGCCGCGGGGAACTCTCGTGCCGGTCGACGGGCTCGTCGCGAGCATCGCTTGCTGCCCCT
Source organism: Candidatus Krumholzibacteriaceae bacterium (assembly GCA_036511215.1). GTDB lineage: Bacteria > Krumholzibacteriota > Krumholzibacteriia > Krumholzibacteriales > Krumholzibacteriaceae > SSS58A. The sequence goes on along the minus strand of DATCCP010000146.1, from coordinate 17,051 downwards.
CGCCCGGTACGTACATGCGCACGGTCCGCCCCTTCGTGAGCCCCGAGCTCTCGATGAGAACCTCGGTTTCGCGGAGCGTCTTCGCCGCGAATGAAGGCACGATCTCCATCGGGCGCCCCGAGCTGAGAACTACCTTGATCGTTCTCCCGCGTTTGAGCTTCTCGCCCTGCCGCGGATCCTGCGTCAGTATATACCCCTCGGGAATCTCCTCCGAATTGCGATGAGCGATCACCGCGAACTCGAGACGCTCCTTGCGGCACACCTCGGCCGCCTGCTTGATGCTCATCCCTTCGATGCCGGGCACGGTGACGGTGTCCCGTTTCCCGGCGAGGCTCGGCAGGATGACATAATTGAAAATGATAATCCCGACGAGGAAGGCGCCCGCCATGAGCAGCAGATAGAGCACGATCGCCGGGTACTGGCGGCTCTTCAACCTATCGATCAATCCGTCCCCCAAGAACCTCCCCCCCCTCGAGCGGAAAGCCCCGGAGAAAGGCGCCGGCCTCGAGCGGGCGCTTCCCCTCGGCCTGGAGCGCCAGCAGCCTCACGGAGCCCTTCCCGCACGCGACGACGATTGTCTCTCCCTTCGCCTCGAGAATGAGGCCCGGGGTCTTCGAGCGCGGGATGAGTTCCCAGGGCTCCGCCTTGTGGATCTTGAGATACGCGCCGCGGTAGTAGCTGAAGCTCCCCGGCCACGGATTCATGCCGCGGATGTGGTTGTGCACGCCGAGCGCGTCGAGCTCCCACGGGACGAGCCCGTCTGCCTTGCGCAGAAGCGGCGCCTTGACGATCCCCTCTTCGGGCTGCGGAACCGGCCGAAGCCCCTCGGCCGAAACGCGTCGCAGCGTCTCGAGGAGAAGCGGCGCCCCTTCGGCCGCGAGCCGCTCCGACAGTGTCCCTGCGTTCTCCATCGGATCGATCGGAACGATTTTCTGAAGATACATCGGCCCCGCGTCGAGCGCCTCCGCCATTTCCATCGTCGTGACGCCGGTGAAGCAGTCGCCGCTCGCGATCGCCCGGTTGATGGGGCTCGCGCCGCGGTACCGCGGAAGGAGCGAGGCGTGGAGATTGATATTCGCCCGCTTCGCGACGGCGAGGGCCTCCGGGGGGAATATTTTCCCGAATGAGACGACGACGAGGAAATCAGGCGCGGCGGCGCGAAGCTCGTCCATGGCGGCGCCGCCCTTGAAGCTGTCGAGTATCGTGACGGGGATGCCCTTCCGCGCGGCGAGCTCGCGGACGGGCGTCGGTGTGACCTTTTTCCCGCGCCCCGCCGGCCTGTCCGGCTGCGTCACGACGAGCACGGGTTTGAATTCGCTCGCGGCGAGGGCTTCGAGGGAGGCGAGAGCGAAGGCGGGAGAGCCGAAAAACACGACCCGCTCCATCGTCACTTCTCCTTGCCGCCGGCGAGCTCCTTGAGCTTTCCCTTGATGAGCGCCCGCTTCGCGAAGGAGAGGCGGTCGACGAAGAGCACCCCGTTCAGGTGATCGAGCTCGTGCTGGACGATCCGCGCGAGAAGCCCCTCCGCCTCGAGCGTGCGAGCCTTCCCGTTCTCGTCCTGGTAGGCGACCGTGATCCCGGTCGCCCGGACGACTTCCCCCCGGATGCCCGGGACGCTGAGGCAACCCTCCTCGATCCTCTCCGTCTCATCCGAAGAGGCGATGATCCGCGGATTGACCATCTTGATCAGCTTCTTCTCGTTCTCGGGCTCGGGGTTCATGATCGCGATCTGCTTCGCGACGCCGACCTGCGGCGCGGCGAGCCCGACCCCCCTCGCCTCGATCATCGTCTCATGCATCTTGTCGAAGAGAGGCGCGAGCTCCGGACCGAAGTCCTTGACCTTCTCGTTCTTGCCGCGAAGGACCTTGTCCCCGTATTTCCGTATCCCGCGAGATTCTGCCACGCGCGACCTCTCGGGCACTCCGGCCCCGACGCTAATCCGGCCTCTTGTCGATGACGGCTCCGACGGCGCTCTTGATGATCTCGACCTTCACCTCATCGGCGATTTTCACAACGATCTTCTGCTCCTTCACGTCGACGACCGTGCCGTATATACCGCTCGTCGTAAGAATCTGATCGCCCTTCTTGAGCGAATTGATCATGCTTGCGTGCTGCTTCTGCTTCCTCTGCTGCGGGAGAATGAGGAGCAGGTAGAAGATGACGAATATCATGAGGATCGGAAGAAAACTCACCAGCATCGATGGCCCCCCCTGACCGCCCCCCGATGGATTGTTGCTGAACGCGAAAAAGAGACTGTGCATCGTTCCTCCTTTAGACGGACCCTTCCGTTTCCGTATCGCTCGAATTATAGCTCCTGTAGAATCCCTCTCTCCACCCCGCAAACGTGCCTTCCCTGATAACTTGCCTTATTTCGGCGAGTAGATGCAAGTAAAAATAGAGGCTGTGGTAGGTCGCGAGCCGCGGCCCGAGGATCTCTCCCGTGTTGAAGAGGTGTCGAAGATAGGCGCGGCTGTACGTCCGGCACACCTCGCACCGGCAGTCCGGGTCGAGGGGGCCCCAGTCGCGCGCGTATCGGGCGTTCCTGACGACGAGCTTTCCGCGCGACGTGAACACGCTTCCGTTCCGGGCGTTTCGCGTCGGAAGGACGCAGTCGAAGAGATCGACCCCGCGCGCGACCGCCTCGACGATGTCCTCCGGAAGACCGACCCCCATGAGGTAGCGCGGTTTGTCCGGCGGGAGCAGGCGCGCCGTGTGGGCGACCATCGCGAAGGTGTCGGGCTTGGGCTCGCCGACCGAGAGGCCGCCGATCGCGTAGCCGGGGAAATCGAGGGCGACGAGCTCCCGCGCCGAGCGTTCCCGCAGCTCCGGATACACCGAGCCCTGCACGATCCCGAAGAGCACGCGCTCGTAGCCGCCGCGCGCGACGCGGGGGCCGTGGACGGCGATGCTCCGCTCGGCCCAGCGGGTCGTGCGCGCGACCGCCTCCTCGGCGGACGCGGGATCGCAGGGGTAGCTCGTGCATTCGTCGAGGACCATCATGATATCGGGGCCGATGGCGACCTGCGTTTCGACGACGCTCTCCGGCGTGAAGAGATGCTTCGAGCCGTCGAGGTGCGACTTGAACTCGACCCCCTCGTCGTCGATCCGGTTGAGGTCGGCGAGGCTCAGCACCTGGTACCCGCCGCTGTCCGTGAGCACCGGGCGATCCCATCCCATGAACCGGTGGATGCCGCCCGCCTCCTCGATCAGCGCGTGGCCGGGTCTCAGATAGAGATGGTACGCGTTCGAGAGGATGATGTCCGCGCCGATCTCGGCGAGGTCGCGGACCGAGAGCGCCTTGACCGTGCCCTGCGTGCCGACGGGCATAAACGCGGGGGTCTCGACCGCTCCGTGATCCGTCTCTAGAGAACCGTGCCGCGCCCCGGAGGGATCGATCGAACGTATGGTGAAACCGAACGGCATAGGCGTGCGCGCTACCGGATGAACATTGCGTCACCGTAGCTGTAGAACCGGTACTTCCTTCCGATCGCCCACTCGTAGGCCCTGAGTATCGTCTCCCGTCCCGCGAACGCCGCGACGAGAACGAGGAGGCTCGATTTCGGGAGGTGGAGGTTCGTGAGGAGCGCGTCGACGACGCGGAACCGGTATCCGGGATAGATGAAGAGATCGGTCGTCCCCGCGATGTACGTCTCTCCCTCGATGACGCGCTCTTCCTCGTTCGCGAGCGGCCCCCGGGCGAGCGATTCGACGACGCGCGTCGTCGTCGTGCCGACCGCGACGAGCCTGCGTCCCGCGCGCCGGGCCTCCATGATCTCGTCCCGGTTGTCCTTCCTGATGAGAACGAATTCCGGATCGAGCCTGTTGTCCTCGACCGTTTCCTTCGCGAGCGGCCGAAACGTTCCCGGACCGACGTGGAGCGTGACGGGAAGAACGGTCACGCCGCGCCGCTTGACGTCGAACAGGACCTCCTCCGTGAAATGGAGCCCCGCCGTCGGCGCCGCGACGGAACCGTCGCGCCGGGCGTAGATGGTCTGGTAGCGTTCGCGGTCGCGCGGCTCGTCGTCGCGCTTGATGTACGGCGGGAGCGGCACGTGCCCGTACGCCTCGATGAACCTGTTCTCGCTGATCGACGCGGGGAGGTTCACGCTCCACTCCCCCTCGTTGAGGCGCTCCCCGATGGCGATCTCGAGATCCCGCTCCCCGACGAGCACGATCTCCCCCGCGCGGAGCCTGCTCGCGGGGCGCAGCATCGCGATCCACTGTCTCTCCGCGAGGCGCCGGACGAGGAACACCTCGACAAGCCCCCCGCTCTTCTTCCGTCCGAAGATGCGCGCGGGAATCACGCGCGTCTCGTTGACGACGAGAAGGTCGCCCTCCTGGAGGAAGCGCGGAAAATTGGCGAAGCGCGTCTCCCTGATGTCGCCCCCCGCGCGGTCGAGGACGATGAGACGGCTCTCGTCGCGCTGCTCCGCGGGAAACTGCGCAATGAGATCCTTCGGAAGCTCGTAATCGAATTCGCTGAGTTTCATTGTCGACCGGTTTGCGCGTGAACTCTAGATGAGATCGGCCTGCGTGCCCCCGCTTTTTTTTTCGATCTTCAGATGGCGGTATCCCGCGTCCGTCGCCATCCGTCCCCGCGACGTGCGCTGGATCAGGCCTTCCTGGATGAGGAACGGTTCGTAGATGTCCTCGATCGTCTCCGCTTCCTCCGACACGGCGACCGAAAGGGAGCCGATGCCGACGGGTCCGCCCGAGAATTTCTCTATGATCGTGGCGAGGAGGCGCCGGTCCATCTCGTTCAGGCCCTTTTCGTCGACCTCGAGCATCCCGAGCGCGTAGTCGGCGATCTCGCGGTCGATCCGTCCCTTCCCCCTGATCTGGGCGAAATCGCGGACGCGGCGCAGGAGCCTGTTGGCGATGCGGGGCGTGCCGCGCGAGCGCTTCGCGATCTCGAGCGTTCCCGCCTCATCGATCTGGATGTCCAGGAGCTGCGCGGAGCGATTGACGATCCGGATAAGATCTTCGGGCTGGTAGAAATCGAGGCGGGCGACGACGCCGAAGCGGCTCCGCATCGGCGGCGTGATCATCCCCGCGCGCGTCGTCGCGCCGACGAGCGTGAAGGGCTCGAGCGTGATCGAATAGTGCCGCGCGTTCGGCCCCTTGTCGACGATGAGCTCGCACCGGAACTCCTCCATCGCGGGATAGAGGTGCTCCTCGACGACGTGGCTCAGGCGGTGAATCTCGTCGATGAACACGACGTCGCGCTTCTCGATCTGCGTGAGGACGCCGAGGAGCTCGGCCGCGTTCTGGAACACGGGACCCGAGGTCGTCCGGATCGCGACGCCGAGCTCGTGTGCGATGATGTGGGCGAGCGTGGTCTTCCCGAGGCCGGGCGGCCCGTAGAGGAGCACGTGATCGAGAGGCTCTCCCCGCTGCTTCGCGGCCTCGATGAAGACGGTGAGATTCTCCTTCAGCTTCGCCTGGCCGACGAACTCGCCGAGCGTTTTCGGCCGCAGCCTCGACTCGGACTGGACCTCGTCGGGCACGACCTTCGGGTCCGTTATGAAGCTCGCCGGCGCCTTGTTCGGTTTATTCGGCTGCATATCCTATCTCGCCTTCAGCGCCGCGCGGACGAGATCCTCGACGCGGTATGACGTTCCGAGCCGCGAGATGTCCACGTTTTCGATCGCCTTGATCGCGTTCGCCCGGGCGAGGCCGATCGACTCGAGCGCGACGACCGCCTCCTCGAAGATCTCGCGCGGCACGCCGGCGCCGGCCGCGGCGACCGCGGGCAGATAGCGCTCGATCTCGATCTTGTCCCTGAGCTCGAGGACGATCCGCTCCGCCGTTTTCTTCCCGATGCCGGGGATCGACATGAGCGCCTTTGTCTTCTCCTCGTGGATAATGCGGGCGAGCTCCCCCGCGCTCGTGACCGCGAGCACCGAGAGCGCGAGCTTGGGCCCGACGCCGCTGACGCCGATGAGCGTCTGGAAGAGGCGCCGCTCGCTCTCGTCGGGGAACCCGTAGAGCGCGAGCGTATCCTCGCGGACGTGGAGGTACGTGTGGAGACGCACCCGCACACCCTCTTCCCCGAGCGATTCGGCGACGCGGAGCGGCACGGAGATCTCGAACCCGACGCCCCCGACCTCGACGACGACCCTGTTCCCGCTGCGCGCGACGAGGATTCCCTCGATCGAAGCGATCACGTGAGCCTCCCCCGGAGGCCTCCCGCGCGGATCGCGTGGCAAAAGGCGACGGCGATCGCGTCCGTCTCGTCCTCCGTCTCGGGTTCGTGGTCGAGCTTCATGAGCCGCCCAACCATTGCGGCGACCTGGCTCTTGTGCGCGGCCCCGGCGCCCGTGATGCTGCTCTTGACCTCGCGAGGCGTGTACTCGAAGACCGTCAGGCCTGCTTCCGCCGCCGCCAGCAGTACGACGCCCCGGGCCTGCCCGAGCGTGAGCGTCGTCTTCGGATTCTTTGCCATGAAGATCTTTTCGACGGCAATCGCCTCCGGATGGAACCGCCCGATCACGCCGTCCAGCTCCCGCTTGATCGTGAGGAGCCGCGCCTCGATCGGCTCCGCCGCGTCGGTCTTGATGATCCCCGAAGCGACGTAAAGGATCTCGGCCCCGCGCCGCTCCACGAGCCCGTAGCCGGTTATGCGGCTCCCTGGATCGATGCCGATGGTCAGCGACACGTGCTCACCTCGCGGGGTATCCCGATCAGCCGAGCTCCCCTTCGATGGCCTTGAGGATCTCGTCGGAGATATCGAAATTGCCGGCGACGTGCTGGACGTCGTCGAGATCCTCGAGGGAGCTCACGAGCTTGAGGACCTTGACCGCCGCGTCGCGGTCGAGCTTGACCGCCGTTTTCGGGTAGAGAGAGAGCTCGGCCAGCTGGTAGGGGATCTTCGATTCCACGAGCTTCGCGCGCAGCGACTCGAAGGCCTCGGGGGGGCAGACGATCTCGAAGATACCTCCCTCGGTGCGGACGTCGTCGGCGCCGTTCTCGAGCGCGATCTCGTACACCTTGTCCTCGCTCGCCTGCGCCTGCTCAACGACGATGACCCCCTTCTTCTCGAACATATAGGAGACGGAGTTCGGCTCCGTCATATGGCCGCCGTGCCTCGTGAAGAGGTGGCGAATCTCCGAGCTCGTGCGGTTGCGGTTGTCGGTCAGGGTCGTCACGAGGATCGCGATCCCGCCCGTCGCGTACCCCTCGAAGTTCGCCGCCTCGTAGCTCACGCCGTCGAGCTCGCCGGTGCCGCGTTTGATCGCGCGCTCGATGTTCTCGTACGGCATGTTGCTCTCACGGGCGCTCTGCACCGCCGTTCTGAGGCGGGCGTTGTTCTCGAGGTCGCCGCCCCCCTCGCGCGCGGAGGTCAATATTTCCCTGATGAGCTTCGTGAAGATCTTGCCCCGCTGAGCGTCGACCTTCGCCTTTTTCCTCTTGATGGTGGCCCATTTCGAATGCCCAGACACGGAACGCCTCCTCAGATGGGATCGTTAGTTGCCCTCGCTCTTCGCCGCCTCGGCGGCCGCGATGAGCTTCTGCGCGACTTCGTGAGGTACTTCCTCGTAGTGTGAAAACTCCTGATGGTGCACGCCGCGCCCCTGCGTCATCGACCGCAGCGACGTCGAGTAGCGGTGGAGCTCCGCGAGCGGCACCTGCGCCTTGATTTTCTGCGTCGTATCTTCCTGCTCCATTCCCTGGATCTTCCCGCGCCGCGAGGAAAGGTCGCCCATGACGTCCCCCATGAACTCGCCCGGAACGAGCACTTCGACGTTCATGATGGGCTCGAGAATCACCGGTTTTGCCTTGAGCACCGCGGCCTTGAAACCGAGGGAACCCGCCACTTTGAAGGCGTTGTCGGAAGAGTCGACCGCGTGGTATGAGCCGTAGTAGATCGCCACCCTCACGTCCATCACGGTGTATCCGGCGAGCACGCCCTCCTTCATCGCCTCCCGCACGCCCTTCTCGACCGCGGGAATGTACTTCCCGGGCACGACGCCGCCGACGACCTCGTCGACGAACTCGAACCCGCCGCTCCGCGGAAGCGGCTCGAGCCTGAGGTAGCAGTCGCCGTACTGCCCGCGCCCCCCGCTCTGCTTCTTGTATTTGCCCTGGGCCTCGGCCTTCGCGGTGATCGTCTCGCGGTAGGGAATCCGCGGCACCGCCATCTCGACTTCGACCAGGGATTTCCGCTTGAGGCGGGAGAGAAGCACGTCGAGGTGAAGCTCGCCCTGCCCCGAGAGAAGCATCTGCCTCAGCTCGGCGTCGAGCTCGAGCTTGAAGGTCGGATCTTCCTCCCTGAGTTTGGCGAGACCGGTCGCGATCTTGTCCTCTTCCCCTTTCACCTTGGCGACGATCGCGGTCGTGAGCGTCGGCTCGGGGTAGACCACCTCGGGAATGACGACGGGATTGGCCCGGTCGCAGAGCGTCTGGTTCATGCGGGTCACCTTGAGCTTCACCGCGGCGCCGATGTCGCCGGCCTCGATGGACTCGGCGTCGACCCGGTTTCGCCCCTGAATGTGGTAGAGCTGCCCCATGCGCTCCGCGGTATCGAGCCCCGAGTTGTGGTAATCCTTGCCGACGCCGATCTCGCCGCCGAAAACCCTGAAGTAGTTGAGGTCGCCGACGTTCTTCTCCGAGACGAACTTGAAAACGAACGCCGCCGTCGGCGCGTCGGGGCCGGTTTTCATCTTCGAGACCGCGCCCGAGTCCGGGGCCTTGACCTCGATCTCGGCGCGCAACTTCGGCGACGGAAGCATCGCGACTATCGCGTCCATGAGCTGGTGGACGCCGATGTTCTTGCCCGCGGAGACAATGTAGAGCGGCACGAGCGTTCCGGCCGTGCAGCCGTTCGCGAGCCCCTTGCGAAGCTCATCGTCCGAGAGGGAGGCGCCTCCGAGAAACTTCTCGAGCAGGGAATCGTCCGTCTCGGCGGCGAAATCGACGAGCTTCTGCAGGTACTCATCGACGTCCCCTTTCATGTCCGCCGGGACGTCGGCCTCCGTGAATTTCCCGTCCGCCGAATAGATGTACGCCTTCTTCTTCAGGATATCGACGACGCCCTTGAACGATTCGCCCTGGCCGATGGGAAGCTGAACGGGCATGACCTTCACCCCGAGCTGGCTCTGTGCGTCCGCGAGGGCCTTCTCGAAATTCGCGTGCTCCTTGTCCATCTTGTTGAGGCAGACGATGCGGGGGAGGTTATACCGGTCGAGGTACTTCCAGGTCTTCACGGTGCCGACCTCGACGCCGCTCTCCGCGCTCATGACGACGACGCCCCCCTCGACGACGGGAAGGCACGAAAGGACCTGGCCGACGAAATCCTCGTAGCCCGGCGTGTCGAGAATGTTGACCTTCGTTTTGGCGATCTCGCAGAACGCGACGCCCGCGTCGATCGATATGACCTTCGAGATCTCTTCCGGCGAGGAATCCATCGTTGTCGTGCCGTCCTCGACCCTGCCCATGCGGCTGTTCACGCTCGAATCGAAGAGAATCGCCTCGGCAAGAGTTGTCTTGCCCGAGGCCTGGTGGCCGACGAGGATCACGTTGCGCAGCTTGTCCATTCCGTACTTCTTCAAAATGACCTCCTCTGAAACCTCTCAGCCCCTGCCCCCGCCAAACCTGCCTCCGATCCAGATCACGATGATACTGATAATCCAGATCGGCAGCACGGGAATGATCGCCGCTTTCCGTGAAATCCTGAAGATCGCCGCGATGCCGAGGATGAGCACAACGTAGTACCATATGTTGAAAATGCTGAGGCTTTGGAGCACCGCGGCGAGCAGGCCCTTTCCCCCGCCCACGAGCGGAGCGAGGCTCAGGCTGAATTTCATGTCCGCGGCCGACTCGATGCTCTCGGGGCCCCGCATCCTGAGGACAACCGCCGTGATGACCTGTTCAATAATCGTGATGATGCCGCAGAACGAGATGAGGCTCAGGGTCTTCTTGAAGTTCGAGCGCGAGCTCATGATGTTGATCACAAGGTGCATGACGGCCGCCACGATGAGGTAGATGACGATCAAGCCGATCGGTACGGCGATGAGCCCCACCGGCGCCCACTTGCCGAACCCCTCGACCGCCTTCTGGTGCTGCTCCTCACTGAGGTTCCCCAGATTCAGCTCCATCACTTTCTGCTGCAACGGAAGCATGAGGTAGCCCAGGATCACACTCACGACAGTCACGAGGACGAACGGCTTCCACCAGGTGAGCCCCGCGTCGATGCGCGCGAAGACCTTGAACGGATCAACGAAGATATCGATGATCGACTGGAGAAAACCGCCCTTCGGCGCTTGAGCGATCGCCGTCGCCGTCGATTCCTGCAGCTTGTTCGGATCATCCGCCATCATGCACCATCCTTGAAAATGGCTCTGTCTCCCGACCACACTACGACCCAGGGAATCCCCTGAGGGATTTAAATCACAAACATAGAACACTTTTGCATGTCTGTCAAAGGATTTAGCGGAGGGAGGCGCCGCGCGGAGCCGCCCGCCGGGCGGCGCGGGGGACGGCAATGAAAAAAGGGCGGCCGAGGCCGCCCGCTGTGCCCTCGAGCGACAGGTTCCGGCCGGTAGCGGCGGGAGCCGGCCGGAACCCCTGCGATCTTACCCGCGTCTCTCTACTTCCGCCGTTCCACGTCGTTGAGGCGCTCTTCCATCTCCTTGAGGCGCTCTTTGAGCGCCTGCATCTCCTCCCTGAGCTTGGAGGCTTCATCGCTGTTCTTCCTGATCATGTACTGATCGAGCTTCTCTTTCGTGGCCTTGTCCCGTTCGAATGGAGCCGAGTAGAACTGGTACACGGCCTGATTCTTCTCGACCTCGACGTCGTATGTCTTCTTGATACCCTTTCGCGCAACCTCGAGCGAGGCCGTATCCCCGGGATCGAGGTCCGAAAGGGCGTCGAGAACGTCTCCCGCATCGGATACCGCGGTGCCGTTCACGCCGAGAAGCAGGTCGCCCCCCTTGATCCCGGCCTTCGCCGCCGGGCTTTCCTCCTCGACCGCGAGAATAAGGACGCCCTCCCCCGCCCTGGCGCTGAAATATGGGGCGAGATCCTCGGTGAGATTCGCGAGCTCCAGTCCGAGTCGTCCCCGCGCGAACTTGGCCTGGCTGAAGAGCTTGAGCGCCGGCCCATTGACCGCCCCCAGCGCCTTGCTCAGCTCGTCGGAGTGCGTGCCGAAATCCTCCGTGACGACCGCCGGCTCTTCGCGGGCCGCGAGAACCACGCTGATCTTCTTCTCCGTACCGTCCCGGTAGATCACGAGCGCGACCTTACTTCCCGCTTTCTGCTTCTTCACGAGGGAGGCGAAGTGCTCTATGCCTTACACCTTGACGCCGTTGAAGAGATAGACGATGTCGTTCTCCCGGATGCCTGCCTTCTCGGCCGGGCCCTCTTGCACGACACCGGCGATGAGAATACCGGTCGCATGGGGATATCCGAACTTGTCCCGCATACGCTCAGTCAAATCGTCCATGTAGACGCCCAAATAGCCGACCCCGTCCCTGGCGCGTGCCTCGGTCTCCACGACGGCGACTGCGAGGGACGGATGCGGTCCATCCTGGGCGAACGCGGAAAGGGCTCCGAAGATCGCCGCTCCAGCGACGATGCCAAAGAAAACCGAAATGTAGAACGCCCTGCCCTTCATACCTCGGGACGCGGGATGCGCCCCGTCACCTCCCTCTCTGAATAGCTTCGACGCAACGTTCATCTCATCCGGTTATATCCCGGAGACGGCCCGAAGTTTCATTCTTGCGGGAGAAATCTTTCGAATCGCCCCGGCCGGTCCGGGAAGAGGCGAGCCCTATCGGCCCGACCCCCCATCGAGCACCGATCGATAAACGGCGAGGATCCGCTCCCCCCAGATATCGACGTTATACTTCTCGAGCACGCGCACACGTGCCCTCCGCCCGAGTTCCTTCCGTCTATCAGCATTTATGACAAGGTCTTGCAGCGATTCCGCAAAAGCGTCTTCATCTCCAGGGCGCGCGAGCACACCTACCTCCGCCAGCACCTCCCCCACCCCTCCCACGTCGCTTGCCACGCAGGCGACCCCCGAGGACATCGCCTCGAGCAGCGCCATCGGGACCCCCTCGCTCCAGGACGGGAGCACGAAAACGTCGAGCAGAGGATACACTCCCTCGAGATTGTCGCACCTGCCCGGAAGCGAAACGAGCGGCTCTATCCCGAGCTCGGCCGAGAGGGCCGAAAGCGATTCCCGCTCGCTTCCCTCTCCGAAAATCACGAAACGTATCTCGGGGGCGCCGGGGCGGGAGGCCGTATTCGCGGCGAGCCTCGCGGCAACGCGCACCATGAGAGGAAAATTCTTGACCGGTTTCAGCCGTCCCGCCGAGCCGACGAGAACGAACGGCCGCGCGGCGCCGCCGCGGAAGAGATCCGCGGCGAGCGCGGCTCGCCCACGGTCGCGGTCGTGCTCGTCGACCGGATGAAATCGAGCGGGGTCGACCGCGTTGGGAATCACGGCGATCCTCTCGCGCGGATGACCCGTCCTGAGCGCTTCGTCCGCCGCCCCGCCGCTCACGGCGATGCACGCGGCAAATCGAGGCGCGAGCATGCGGGCCGCGATCCTGCGCCAGCCGCGGAACTCGAGCCCCGCGCTGTGCCGCGTCACGACGACGGGCACGCGCACGAGCGCTCCCGCGAACGCGGCGGCGACCTCGGCATGAAAGAGGTGCGCGTGGATGAGCCCGGGCCGGAAATCCCGCGCGATTGTCCTCAGACCGGAAACGACGCGCGGCGAGGGAAGCGCCCGGAGAGATCCGAGCGGCACGCGATAGAGGGGAATGCCCTCCTCGAGAAACGAGGTCTCGAGCCCGTCCTCGGCCCGGGAGAGGGTGCAGACTGCGCACTCGTGCCCCGCCGATCGCAGCCAGCGGCACAGATTGAGAATGTGGTGCTCGGCGCCGCCGGTCTTGAGAGAGCTCGTGAAGAACAGGATGCGGTAATGATCCATGGGGACAATGATCAGGTGATATGCTCGAGATTCTCCATGCCCTTATGCTTCCCCGTATATGAGAGATCCTTCTTCCCCTCGATGACCCGGAGCTGGGGCGCGAAGCCCGCGTGCTCGTGCGCATCGCGGGTCGTCTCCGCCTTTTCCCACGAGGCGAGGCGGCGCCCCATGACGTAGGTCACGATCGCGGCGAAGGAAGCCGCATTGACCATGACGAAGTAGAACGGCACGAGGAGCATCTTCGATTGAACGCCTCCGCGTCTCATGATGGCGCCGGCGATCGCCAGCGCATAGAAGACGTTCTGCAGAACGAAAAAGGTGAGGCAGAGCGGGTTGGACAGGAGCATGAGATTCACCGCGTAGAGGACGGGCAGCAGCGGCCCGACCCACCATCTGATGAGCTTCCGCGAGATGAACTGGAACATGCGGAACCCGCCGCCGAAATTGGTCCTGAGGGCCTTGAAGCCCGTGAGACCGCGCACGATTATTCTACGCTTCCGCGAGAACTCTTCCCGGAAGAAAAAGGTCGACCTCTCGTACGCGACGGCGCCACTCTCGTAGACGACGCCGTATCCGCGCGAGGCGACTTCGGCGGGGAGCTGGAAGTCGTTGGCGACATCCTTGATGAGCGGGCTGAAGAGTGCGCGCCGGACGGCGAAGATCGTTCCCGTGCCGACGAGGACCGATTTGAGCCTGCTCTCGAGGCCGTTGAGCAGCGATTCATAGCGCCAGTAGAGGCTTTCGCCTCTCCCGACGTACGAGTGGTTGCTCACGTATACGAGCTTTCCCACGACGCAGCCGATCTCCTCGTCGGGCATGTTGCGGACGAGCTTGCGGATCGCGTCCTCGCGGTAGAAGGCGTTCGCATCGGAAAAAACGAGGACATCCGCGTCGAGGCCAAGAACCGCCCGGTTGAGCGTGGCGCTCTTGCCCTCCCTCCGCTGGAAGGCCTTGAGGATGACGCCGCGGCTTTCGTATTCCCTCACGATGTCGTTCGTCGCATCGACGGAGCCATCGCTCGCGACGACGATCCGGAACCGGTCCTTCGGATAATCGAGCGCAAGGCTGTTCTCGATCTTGTCGCGAATGATCCGCTCCTCGTTGTGCACGGAAATGATGAGAATGACGCGCGGGCAGTATGACTCGTCGAGACGCACCGCTCTCCTGCGGAAAAGTCCGAGGACGCAGAGCACCGCGGGATACCCGGCGTACGTGTACAAGACAGTTCCAAGGATGGCTATAAAGATAACCCCGGCCGCTAGTTCCACGTTAGTCCCTCCGAGCGAAGTTATTTAGTAATACCACACCCCGAGGAATGTTCAAAAGTCTTTTCTTCGGGAGGCAAAAGAATATCGCTGACCGCTTTCTCATAGCCGTAAACCCCCGGGCGCCGCACGAATCACGAATCGAAAGAGAAAACGATAGCGATAGCTCGATAGGACTCCTTTTGACTCAATTATAATGGGCGGGAGGCGCCAAGTCAACAAGGAAAGGCGCTTTCCGCTTAACATGGCAACGGGCGGCGGCACGCGGGGCTCAGGATCCGTTCGGCGGAGCGTAGCGCGTGATTCCCCCGAACTGCGTGCCTATCCAGACGACGCCTTTCTGGTCCTCGCACAGAGACCGTATGTAGTCGTCCGACAGACCGGCCGAGGCGCCCAACCTGATCCATTCGCCGTTCCGGTAGACAAACACTCCCTTTCCCGCGGTGCCGAGCCAGATGTCCCCCTTGGCGGTGCAGAGCACGGCGGTCGGCCTCGAGCCCGCCATCGACCGGGGAAGATCGAGCGTCTGCCAGCCCGTCGTCGCGAGGCGGTATACGCCGGTCGGCGCGCCGACGAGACAGGCGCCCCCTTTGTCGAAGCCGAGACAATACGCAATCGCCCCCCCGGTCCCGTCCGCCTCCCCTGCGGCGTCCGCGAGAAACCGGATCGCCGGGTCGAACTGGGACAGCGAGTCCGCCGTGCGCGTGGTATCGGGACCTTTCTGCTCGCGCAGCGGGAGCCGCAATTTCGCCCAGGTACCCTGGATGAAATGCGCGATCTCTCCGCGACGCGTGACGATCCAGGGGTTGCCCGCGGTATCGAGGGTGAGATCCTCGACGGCGTCCGCGGGGAGACCGCTCTCCCTGCCGAGCGTCGTCCACGCGCCCGCCGCGTACGTCACGATGCCGCCATCGAACGGCGCGAACCAGAGCGTGCCCGCCGGATCCCGCGCGACGCGCGTGAAGTACTCCGTAGGGAGACCGTTCTTCCTGTCGAACACCTCCCACCCACGGGTCGTGTAGTGGAGGATGCCGAACCGCGTCGTCGCCCAGATCTCTCCCGTCTCGGTCGAGACGAGATCGGTCATCTCGTCCGCGTACAGATCGGGGGGGGCGGCGGCCTTCGAGAATGATCCCTTCCAACTGTAGATGCTTCGTCCGCCGATGAGCCACACGGCCCCGTTTCCCGGACGAATGCGCGGGACTCGGGCTTCGGTAAAGGCCTGCGGAACGGAGATCTCCTTCGAGGTCTCCCGCGAGACAACGACGACTTTGCCGTCGTCCGTTCCCAAGTAGCAAGTTCCCTCGTCGTCGTGACGCATCGAGAGAACGCGATAACGTTTCGCCGCCATGCCGGCCGCCGTGCAGGGAGCCCATTCCGACCCGTTGAAGATCGAGACGCCCGATCCGCCCCCCGCCCAGACGCGCCCGGCCGGATCGAGGCTGAACGCGCGCACGTCCGCCCCGGGAAGATCCTGCGCCGTCCCGAAGGTGCGCACCCTGCCGAAACTGAAGACCGCCATCCCCTGACCGTCGACCGCGAGATACAGGTTCTCGTCCTCATCGAGCGCAAGGGCGTTCACGGGGCCGATCGGGAGGCGGCTGCCGTACCTGAGCGATTTCCATCCGAGGGAATCCGCTTCGATGAGACCGCTCGCCGTGCCGAAATAGACGGTGGTCGGCGACTCTTCCATGATGGCGAGAACGCGCTCATCGAGCAGGGAGTCCTGTTTGCCGAAGACGGTGAGGTTGTCGTTGATCACGTACCCGCAGCCGTTTCCATACGTGCCGATCCAGAGTCTCGACTCCCCCTCCACCATGCACCGGATACGTCCGAAGAACGGGAGCGACTCTTTCGTGCATGACTTCCAGCTCCCGCGCGAGCGCACGCTGATTCCGTAGTCGCTTCCCACCCAGAGCGCGCCTCCCTGATCGAAGGCGATCGAACGCACGGAGAGCGAGGCGGGGCCGGCCACGGCTGACACCGCGTCATCGGAGACGCTGTATGCGAAGAGGCCTCCCTCCGTGCCGATCCAGAGGGTGTCGCTCCTGAACGCGAGGGCGCGAACCTGCTGCGCCGAGCAGATCGCGGAGAATCTTCCCGGCAGCGGCCGGGCCCATTTCCCCTCGAGGGCGCTCAGGGCGTAGCGTCTCCCCGTGCGAATCCACGTCTTGGCCCGGGGAGCGGCCGGTTTCGCATGCATCGGCGGCGCGAGAGCCGCGAGAACGCCGAGGGCTACAATGATCACGGCCAACGCGGACGCACTGAAACGAATCTTGGGGTTCATATGTGCACCTCTGCTTCGAATCTTCCCGCCGACGATGCCATTGAATGTAAGGCAAGCGGGCTCTTTATTCAAGAGAAGAGGAGACGAGCGCGAGGGATTTCGGGGCCGGCGTGTGCACGATCTCGCGGAGGTATCCGGAGAGATCGCCGCCGGTGAGCTCGCGCGCGGCGGCGAGGAACGCGGCCTCGTCGGCGGGTCCGCCCCCGTGCGCGTTCTCGCACATGCGCCTGACGACGTCGACGAGCGTGACGGCTCCGCCGCTCTCCGCGCGGAGACGGCCGTCGAGCGCCTGCGCCGCGAGAAATCCGCCGTCATAGAGGAGGTTCACCATGTTCTTGTCGCGCATGTCGCTGTTGGCGGCCTCGCCGATCGGCACCTTCGCCGTGTAGGGATTGGCGCGGTAGCGCTCGGAGATCGCGCGTCTGCGGCTCTCGTACTGCTCCGCGGTGATCACGTTCGCCTCGCGGAGAACGTAATATGAGCAGAAATTGGTGACTCCCTCGGTGAACCAGAGAAATCCGTTGCCGGCAGGTTCGAGCTCCTCGCCGTTCCAGCTGTG
>DATCCP010000145.1:0-2184 GCA_036511215.1 Candidatus Krumholzibacteriaceae bacterium | reverse complement strand
CCCATTCCTCTTCATCCGCTTGATGAGGTCGAAGCCGTCCATGTTGGGCATGTCGGCGTCGATGAGAGCCATCGCGAAGGGCCGCCCGGCCCGGCGGGCCTCATCGATCGCCCGCAGCGCCGTGAAACCGCTCTCGACCGCCGAGCAATCCATCTGCCAGCTTTTCAGCATCTCCTGGAGAACGCGCCTGCTTGACGCGTTGTCGTCGACGACGATCGTTCTGATTCTCCCGAGCTGCGCGTCCATGGCGGACGTGCGCTCCGACACGCTGCGTTCCGGCACTCCGAACCTTACGGTGAAATGGAACGTGCTCCCCACGCCCGGTTCGCTCTCGACCCATATCCTTCCTCCCATCATCTCCACGAGCCGGGAGGATATGGTCAGGCCGAGTCCCGTGCCGCCGTATTTGCGCGACGTGGACGCATCGCCCTGGGAGAAGGCCTCGAACACGCTTGCTTGCTTCTCGAACGGTATTCCGATGCCCGTGTCAACGACGGCGAAGTGGAGATGCGCTTCGTCCCCGTCGGGGGGCTCGACGTCGACCGAGACGCCCACCTCGCCCCGCCCGGTGAACTTGATGGCGTTGCCGATCAGATTGATGAGAATCTGCCGCAGGCGTGCCGGGTCCCCCGTCACGTCATCGGGCACTTCGGGCGCGACGCGACAGGTGATCTCGAGACCCTTCTCCGACGCACGGAACGCAAACGTGCCGAGGATGTCGGCGACGCTGTCGCGAAGCCTGAAGTCGATCGGATCGAGCTCGAGTTTCCGCGCCTCTATCTTCGCGAAGTCGAGAACGTCGTTGATGACGGTGAGGAGCGATTCGGCCGACATCTTGATCCCGTTGACATACTCGCGCTGCTCGCTCGTGAGCACGGTGTCCATGAGCAGCTCCGTCATCCCGGCGACGCCGTTCATGGGGGTTCGGATCTCGTGGCTCATGTGGGCGAGAAACTCGCTCTTCGCGCGGTTGGCCGCCTCGGCTGCTTCCTTGGACTTCTGGAGCTCGGCCTCCATCCGCTTGCGGCTCGTGATGTCGCGCACCGTGGATTGAAGCACGTTTCGTCCCTCGATCTTCATCGGGGTGAGCAGCACCTCGACCGTGAATTCCTCCCCGTTCTCGCGGCGGTGCAACCATTCGAAAAAGGCCCGTCCGTTTCGGTGGGCTGCCTCGTTTATCTCCTCTATCACCTGCCGGGAGTCCCTTCCATCGGGCTGCGTCGGCGGAGACCAGTCGGCGGGACTCTTGCCGCGGAAGTTCTCGCGAGTCCCGCAATCGAATACTCTCAGCGTGGCAGCGTTGCAGTCGAAGAACCCCTTTTCGTCGAGCAGCATGACCGCGTCGTTCGACGACTCAAATATCGTTCGGAACTTCTCCTCCGATTCCCTCATTTGCGTATGCGCCTTTGCACCCTCCGTGACGTCCAGAAAGCTCACGATCGCGTGCATTCGGCCCCCGAGCGAGACGGGCACGACGGTCTTGAGAATGGGAATGCGCGTTCCGTCGGTCCTCAGGAGGGCCTCGCCGGAAACCGCGGGCGCTCCGCCGGGGACGGTGCAGACGCACCCGCTGCCTTCGGCGTCGGGGAAGTATTTGTCGCACACCGTGCCGACGATCCGGGCTTCCGTCTCCCCGATCATTTCGCAAACCTTGGGGTTGACGTCGGTGATCATGTGCGATTCAACGTCGACGACCATGATACCTGTCGGCTGCGAGTCGCGTATCGCTTTCAGTCGAGCTTCGCTCTCGGTGAGGGCGTCCTGCGCGCGTTTCTCCTCGGTGATGTCGATCGCGTATCGAATCATCTGCACGACGTTTCCCCCGTCGTCGAAGATCGGGCAGCAGTATACTTTGTAGTTTCTCGGATTCCCGTCCTCGTCGTCGAGCGTACGTTCGATCATGATGGTCTTTCCGGTTCTCTTCACGATCTTGAGAGGACAGGGAGGCGATGGATTTTCGCAGGGGAGGTCCAGACCGTGGATCAGCCAGTGGCACGTCGTTCCCTCCGGCAGGGGGCCGCGAAGGGCGACGGAGTTCTTGAGTGCGATCCGGTGGTCGGCGGCGTCGATGACGAGAAAGCTGTTGGGGAGGGTGTCGATAGCCGATAGGAGGAATGAGTTCTTGCGCTCGAGCTCCTGCTCCGCAAGATAGAGATCGCGGGTCTTCTCCTCGATCATGTTCTC
>DATCCP010000144.1:0-3652 GCA_036511215.1 Candidatus Krumholzibacteriaceae bacterium | reverse complement strand
CGCGGCGAAAGGATTCTCGTCGCGGAGCCGGGATCTCACGAGAACGTCGGCGGAGCCGGGCGTCTTCAGAACGATGGTCGAGGACGCGTCGTCGCGGAATGCGCCGTCGATCTCGAGGCCCGTCTGGTCCAGAAGCTCCTGCGCGGCCGCACGCAGATGAGAGCGCTCGGTGTTGATGATGATGCACTCGAGGCCGCCGACGAGTCCCTCGAGCCCGGCGCGCGCGCGTTCGGCGAGGACGCGCGCTACCTCGCGTTTGAGAAAGGCGTCGCTCGCCGCATAGTTGTACGAATGCGGGAAGGCGAGGCTGCATCCGGGACAGTCGTCGTCGCCGGACACCTTGTAGACCTTTTTGCAGTTCTCGCATATGAGAAGCGCCATCAAAACGAGGGTATTCCCGTCGCGACAAATCACCAAAGGTTAATTTATAAGAGATAACAAAATAGGGCTTGATTCCGTCGATTCAATCGATTAGGCTACATCATGAGGATGAGAAGGGGTTCGAGCGGCGGGCGTGATGGTCTTTAACTCCTTAGCCAATAGTCTGTTGCACTCACGACGAAGGGATCGCACATGATTGAGATCAGAACCCACGGCCGGGGAGGTCAGGGGGCTGTGATTGCCTCAGAGATCCTCGCGGACGCGTTCTTTCACGAGAAGAAATACGTGCAGGCCTTTCCCGCCTTCGGCGTGGAGCGGCGCGGCGCTCCCGTCGTCTCGTTCACGCGCGTATCGGACGGCGAGATCCGCGAGCGCTGCGAGATCTACGAGCCCGATCACCTCATCGTCCTCGATCCCGTTCTCCTCGACACCGTCAACATCACGCTCGGTCTCAAGGAGGGGGGCTGGATCGTCATCAACACGAACCGCGATCTGCAGGCCAGCGAGGCGCTCAAGAAATTCCGTGTCGCGACCGTCGATGCGAACAAGATCGCACTCAAGTACGGGCTCGGTTCGCGCTCGGCGCCGATCGTGAATACGGCCATCGTCGGCGCCTTCGCGGGCGCCACGAAGCTCGTGGGGCTCAAGGCGGTGCTGGAGTCCGTCGAGGAGTTCGTTCCGCTCCGCAAGGAGAACAACCGGAAGGCCGCCGAGGAGGCATTTCACTCGGTCTCCTTCATCTCGAAGTAAAAGCTGGAGGGTTCATGGGAGAGAAAATCACCTTCAAGAGCTTCAAGGAGATGCCGCTGTGCGCCATGTCGATCGCCGACATGACGTATAACCACACGGGCTCCTGGCGCAATGTGCGGCCGTACTATGATTTCAAGGTCTCTCCGTGCCGTCTCGGATGTCCCACGTCGGAGAATATCCAGCGGTATATCTTTCTCGTGACCGAGGGGGATTACGAGCAGGCGTGGAAAGAGCTCGTCGAATCCAATCCGATGCCGTCCGTGACGGGGCGCGTGTGCTTCCACCCGTGCATGGAGAAATGCACGAGGAAGGACTTCGATCAGGCGATCAATATTCCCGCAATCGAGCGCTCGATCGGCGACATGGGGCTCGACAATCCGAAGTGGATGAAGAAGACCCGCGCGACGATGAAGGACAAAATCGCCGTGGTCGGCGGGGGTCCTGCCGGTCTCTCATGCGCCTTTTACCTCGCGCGGAAGGGTTATCCCGTCACGATCTTCGAGGCCGGGACGGCGCTCGGCGGCACGCTCCGCTGGGGAATCCCGGAGTACCGTCTGCCGAACGACCTCCTCGACCGCGTCATCGGCTCGATCCTCGAATCGGGCCCCATCACGGTGAAGACCGGGACGGCGCTCGGAAACGAAGTCGCTCTCGACAAGCTCGCCGCGGAGTTCGCGGCCGTCTTCATCGGCGTCGGGCTCATGAAGAGCCGCCCGATGGGGGTCGCCGGCGAGGAAGGGCGGGGCGTCGAGCGCGGGCTCGAATTTCTGAGAAAGGTCAACGGCGGCGGGAAGGTGGATCCCGGGAAGACGGTCGTCGTCGTCGGGGGCGGCAACACGGCCATGGACGTCGCGCGCTGCGCGCGGCGCGCCGGGAGCGAGGTGACGGTCGTCTACCGCCGGACGATGAACGAGATGCCCGCGATCAAGGACGAGATCGAGGAGGCCGAGAAGGAAGGGATCTTTTTCCATTTCCTTGCGGCGCCGAAGAGCATTGCGCGAAGCGGCGACGGGCCCATAAAGATTGTATTCCAGCAGATGAAGCTCGGCGAGCCCGACGAATCGGGACGCCGGCGCCCCGTCCCCGACGGCGACAAGACGTTCACGATGGACGTCGATACGATGTTCACCGCGATCGGCGAGGAAGCTGACGCATCGGCGTACGGGAAGACGATCGACGTTGACGGCGCGCTCATCCGGACGAAGAACGAGTCCGGCGAGACGAGCGTGCAGAAGATATTCGCGGGCGGCGACGTCGTGACGGGAGCGGCGAGCGTCGTCGAGGCGATCGCGACGGGGCGCAAGGCCGCCGAGAAAATCGACCGGATGCTCTCGAAGCAGCCGGAGCCGGTGATCGAGGAGCCGCGCACGATCAGCATCGAGAACATCAACACCGCCTATTTCACGAAGTCGAAACGGACACTCGTACCGCGCATCAGCGTTGAAGCGGCGCTCAAGGGCTACCGCGAGATCTATACGGGATTCGACGACGAGCTCCTGCACCGTGAGTCGGACCGCTGCTTCTCGTGCGGCGTGTGCAACTTCTGCGACAACTGCTGGGTCTATTGTCCCGATGTCGCGGTCAAGCGCCTCGCGAAGGAATATGAGTTCGACTACGATTTCTGCAAAGGCTGTCTCGTCTGCGTGACCGAATGCCCGCGCAGCGCCATATCGACGCGGGAGGAGGGAAGATGAAAAAGGTCATCATGGGAAATCACGCCGTGAGCTACGGCGTGAGAGCATCCGAGGTGAAGGTGATCTCCGCCTACCCGATCACTCCCCAGACCCAGATCGTTGAGCTCCTCTCCGAGATGTGCGCGAAGGGGGAGCTCGACGCGAAGTTCATCTCGGTCGAATCCGAGCACAGCGCGCTCACCGCGTGCGTCGGCGCCTCCGCGGCCGGCGTGCGCACTTTCACGGCGACGTCGTCCCAGGGACTCCTCCTCATGCACGAGATCATCCATTGGGCCGTCGGGGCGCGCCTTCCGATCGTGCTCGTGAACGTGAACCGCGCGGTCGGCCCCCCGTGGAGCATCTGGACCGACCAGAACGACTCCCTCTCGCAGCGCGACACGGGCTGGCTCCAGATCTATTGCGAGAGCAATCAGGAGACGCAGGACACGATCGTTCAGGCCTTCAAGATCGCAGAGACGGTGAAGCTCCCCGTGATGGTCGTTCTCGACGCGTTCTATCTCTCCCACACGTTCGAGATCGTCGACATCCTCGAGCCCGAGGACGTGCGGCCGTTCCTGCCGCCGTACAAGCCCGAAGTGCGGGTCGACATTGCGCAGCCCCACTCTTTCGGCAACCTCGCGAGCCCCGGTGAATACTTCGAGCTCCGCTACATGATCGAAAAGGCGATGGAGACCTCGCGGGACGTCGTGCGCGACGTCGACCGCGAGTTCGAGAAGCGATTCGGCCGCGGATACGGCGTCGTCATGCCGTACCGCTGCGAGGACGCCGAGTACATCCTCGTCACCTCCGGCACGGTCGCTTCGACCGCCCGCTCCGTCATCGACGAG
>DATCCP010000143.1:0-15671 GCA_036511215.1 Candidatus Krumholzibacteriaceae bacterium | reverse complement strand
CGCCGAGATCGACGCGACGAGGATGATGCCGAAGATGATGAACCCGGCCGAGGCGACGCGCATCCGCGAGAGTCTCCGCCAGAATCCCGCCCGGACCTTCATCACCCGCCCCCTTCCGACCGGATGCGCGGATCGATTGCGCCGTAGCTCACGTCGACCGCGAGATTCACAAGGACGAAAAGCACCGCCATGAAGAGCACGGCCCCCTGAATCACGGGAAAATCCCGCTTGAGGATCGCCTGCACGACAAAGCGTCCGAGGCCCGGCCACCCGAAGACCGATTCGGTGAGCACGGAGCCGCTCAGGTAGCTTCCGAAGTCGGCGCCCACGATCGTGATGACCGGGATAAGCGCGTTTCTGAGAACGTGCTTCCCGAGGATGATCCGCTCCCCGAGCCCCTTCGCCCGTGCCGTTCGCACGTAGTCCTCGCCGAGCGCGTCGAGAAAGCCCGAGCGGGTGACGCGGGCGACCGTCGCCATCGACGCGAAGGACAGGGTGAGGGCGGGGAGAATGAGGTTCCGGATTGAGCCGCCGCCGTACCCCGAAGGGGGCAGAACGCGCAGCTTGATCGCGAAGAGGTAGATGAGGAGCAGTCCGAGCCAGAATACGGGCATCGAGACACCGACGAGCGAGAACGTCATGAGCACCCTCGAGAGCACGGGGCGCCTGCCCCACGCCGAAAGGGCCCCGATCACGACCCCGCACAGCACCGCGATCCCCATGGCGCTCAGGGCGAGGATGAGCGTTCTCGGAAAGCGCTCGCGGATCGCCTCCGCGACGGGGCGCCGGGTCACGAACGAAACACCGAGATCGAACCGCGCGACGCGGCCGAGAAAATCGACGTACCGCACGACGAGCGGGCGGTCGAGCCCGAGCTCGGCGCGCATCCGCGCCAGCGTCTCCTCGTCGTACCGCTCGCCTGCGATCGCCCGGACGGGGTCCCCCGGAACGACGTACATGAGCACGAACGTGATCGTCACGACCCCGAGGAGGATCGGAACGAGGAGGAGAAGGCGTTTCAGGATGAATATCAGCATTGCTCCGCAGGTCCCCTCTCGTCAGACGCCCACGTCGAGAAATCGCTGGCCGTTGAAAATGAGCGGAATCCGGTACCCGGTGATCCGCGGGCTCAGAACCTCGTACTTCTGGGGAAACCACAGGAAAAGCCAGGGGGCCTCCGCGTAGACGGTCTCCTCCGCGGACCGGTACAGCTCCCACCGCTTCGCCTGGTCCATGCACGCCGCGGCCGCCTCCAGCAATGAATCGACTCTCGCGTTCCGGTACCGCGTTCTGTTTCCGCCCCCGCCGGCGTTCGACGAATGGAAAAGCGGCATGAGAAAGTTCTCCGCGTCGGGATAATCGGCGAGCCAATCGATGAAGAACGCGTCCGGCGTGCCCCGGTCGATCGCCTCCTTGAACGCCCCCCACTCGCGCGTAACGAGCTTCGCCGAGACTCCGACGTCCGCGAGGTACCCCTGCACGCTCTCGAGCACGCGAAGCGCCTCGGGATTCTCGCGCTGCCATATCTCCATCGAGAAACCCTTCGGATACCCGGCCTCGGCAAGGAGTGCGCGGGAGCGGCCCGGATCGTACCGGTAGCGCTCCGCCGGCTCCGGCGACGGACGCAGACCCGGCGGGACAACCCCGCGGCAGCGCTTCGCCGCGCCGAAGAGCACCTGCGCGATAATCTTGTCCACGTCGACCGCCATGTTGAGCGCCTGCCGGACGCGCGGGTCGTTGAAGGGAGGCTTCGTCGTGTTGAACCCGATATAGACGACCCTGAGCTCCTCCTTCCAGAGGAGCGGCGTCCCCGCGGCCCGCCAGTGCTCGAGCTCCGAGCGAGGCACCTCGAGAACGTCGAGATTGCCGACCTCGAACTCGGCGATCTGCGTCATCTCCTCCGGGATGACGCGAAACGAGAGACCCGCGAGCGCCGTCCGGCGGCCCTCCCAACCGGGATTCGGGACGAGCAGGATCTCGTCCCCCTCGTTCCATGAGGAGAGCTTCCACGGCCCGCTCCCGCACGGGGAGCGGCCGTACCGCGCGCCGAGCCGCTCGACCTCCTCGCGGCAAACGATCCCCGCGGCGGGCATGGCGAGGAGCCCGAGGAAATGCGGGACGGGACGGGTGAGCCTCACGACCGCCGTCGAATCGTCCGCCGCCCGCACGGCGGCCGGGTTCCACGGGCCCCCCTCATGGTACGCGAACGCTCCAGCGAGCGCTGCGAGGAGCCACCACCGCGGCGAAACAGCCCTTGGATCGAGGAGACGCCGCATGGAGTACACAACGTCCGCCGCCATCACGCGCCTCCCGTTGGAAAACCGGGCGGCGCCGAGATGGAAAACGTATTCACGTCCCCCGTCGAGGATTTCCCAGCTCCGCGCGAGATCGGGGACGATCCGCGCGTCCGGGTCGAACGAAACGAGATTCGAATGGATGAGCGAGGCGATCTCCCCCGACGAGACATCGACGGACAGGGCGGGATCGAGCGTCGTCGGTTCCGTCTGAAGCGCGAGCCGGAGCACACGGTCGTCCCCGTGCCGGGCGCAGCCCGGGACGGCGCATGCGAACCAGACGCACAGCGTTATGATAGCGGCACGAAACATTCCGCTCACACCGGTCACATCATCTCGGTCGTGAGAAGGCGGTACTCCCCGGTCCCGATCACGTCCTCGAAGACGTAGGCGATGCCTTTCGAATAGTAGTACCAGAGCCGGTAATTGGCCGCCGTGCGCTCGTCCTGCCGGTCCTCGACCTTGTCGGGGGCGCCGTTCTTGAGGTAGATCTTGCCCATATCCGTCCGCCAGCCCGGCCGGTGCTTCGAGAGATTCGCGAGAACGTACTTCAACCGCTGGAGAAACTCGTCGAATGCCTCGTTCGTCTCTGTCGACGGCGTGGGGTCGCGCTTCCGCCAGAAGCTCGCCCACGCCTGCATTCGCCCCGCGGGGAGCGCTTCCCCAATGAGGCGGGCTTCCTTCTCATCGGCGACGATCGTGAGGATCTCCACGAGATCGGCGATTCGCGCGCCGAGGAGCGCCCGGTTGAAGAGGACGGTGAATTTACCCGCGGCTTCGCTCTTCTGTGCTCCGTCCGGCGTCTCCGCGACCGCCTCGATCCCGTACTCGCCGAGCACGAAGCTGTCGACGTTGATGTCGAGGCAGATGGAGGCGTGACCGCCCTCGATGCGGTCGAAGGTCTTCCTCGCGTAGAGCACGATGACCCCCCGAGCGTCACGCACCCGCGCCGTGACCGCGAATGGCGTCCCCCCGCCCGCGGCGGGGGTCACGACCGAGCAGGCGACGCGCGCCCATCCGCCGAGACTCCCGTAGACCGCTCCGGGGTTGATCCGCGCCGCTCCGGAGACCGGGGACGAGCATGCCGATACGGCGATCTCGCCGTCCCGCGGCCCCGGCGAGAGGGAGTCCTCCATCTGGGTGTAGAAAACCGGCGACGAGAGCTCGAGCCGCCCCATCCCCTCACCGACGACGCGCAGGGCCTGCTCTTCGCTGAAGCGCCGCGAGGTATCGATGACCTCGATCGTCACTGCCGCATGGTAATCGCCGGCAGTGGCGGGGAACGTTCTGCGCGAGACCGCCGCGAGCACCGCCGAAGTGGTCTCCCTGAAGCTCCCCGTCGCGACCGATTCCTCCCATACGTCGCCGCGCACCCGTTTGCCGTGTGCGTCCTTGAGCTCGAAATAGACGCGGTAGCGCGCCTCGTAGCGCTGGCCGCGCATGAAGAAGATGAGTCTCCGGTAGGGTATCGACGTGGTCACGACGATCGCCGGCTTCGCGTTTTCGCCGAACTCCTGGCTGATCGAGAGCTCGAACGCCGTTTCGCGCTGCGGCCGGTTGAGATCTTCCTGGCCGGCGGCGGGGGTCGAACGAGCCGCGCAGATGACCGCCGCGATGAAAAGGAGCATGGGGCTCTTGAGCATGGCGCATCTCTCCCGTCTCGCGCGCCGGGGCACGCGGTTCCGGCAATCCCGTTCGATCGAGTATAGCCGCCCCGTGTCCGCCCTGTAAAGAGATTACACCCGGTCCCGCGGAGGGGTCATTCGTACCGGAGGGCGACGATCGGGTCCATCTTCGCGGCGCGGTTGGCGGGATACATGCCGAAAATGATCCCGATCCCTGCCGAGAAAGCGAACGCAACGATGATCCAGACGACCGGGAGACTGTAGGGGAAGCGTATGAGATGCGTCACGCCCTTCGCCGCGGCGAGCCCGAGGACGATCCCCACGACGCCTCCCGTGCCGGTGAGCGTGGCCGCTTCGATGAGAAACTGCTGGAGGATATCGTGACGCGTGGCCCCGAGCGCCATCCGCACGCCGACCTCGCGGGTGCGCTCCGTCACCGATATGAGCATGATGTTCATGACGCCGATGCCGCCCACCATGAGACCGATGGAGGAAATGACGATGAGGACAAGCCCGATGTACTTCGTGACGTTCGCGATCATGTCGCGGAAGGCCTCGGAGGAGGTGATGTGGAAATCGTTCTCCGCGGCCGGATCGACCTTGCGACGGGCGCGCAGGAGCGCCGTGATCTCGTCCTTGGCCGCGTCGAGGCTGTACTCGGGCTTCACCGTGGCCACGATCTCGTAGTCGTCCCATTTGCTCGAGAGGTCTTTCTCGAACGTCGTGTATGGTATCACGGCAAAGTTGTCGCTGATGCTCCCGATGAAGTGCCGGCGGGATTGCAGCGTTCCGACGACCTCGTACTCGTAGGCGCCGATGCGCACCAATTTCCCGATCGGATCCATGTTCGGGAAAAGGTCTTTCGCAGGCCCGAACCCGAGGACGACGGCCCGCCTGCGGCGGGCGATGTCGAGCTCGGTGAGAAAGTGCCCCTCGTCCACCTGGAGGCTGAACATGTACTGGAAGTTCTGCGACGTTCCGATCACCTGGATGAGGTTCGTCCGCTGGCCCTTGTACCGCAGCACCCGCATCCCCTCTCCCGGGCTCACCTGGAAATCGACGCGCTCGACGCTCCGGCACTGATCCTGGATCGCCTTGGCATCCTCCGCGGTGAGCTTCTTCCGCCGCATGAGAGCCTCGAAATCGCGGTCCTGCTGCATCGGGTCGTAGCGGGTGATATCGAGGAACGGACGGTTGGCGGAGAGGAGATCCTGGGTGATGCGTTTCCCGAGACCCGACAGAACGGTCACCATGCCGAGCACGGCCATGACACCGATGGCGACGCCGAGGATGAGGAGCCCGGAACGCATCCGGTGCGTGCCGATGACGTGGAGCGCCTGCCTGAAGTTCTCCTTCCATATCTCGGGACCGTGCCGAGCCGAATCAGTGTGCGGAGTCTCAACCATGGACGCCACCTATTCGTAATGGAGCGCAACGACCGGATCGAGCCGCGCGGCCCGATTCGCCGGGTACGTTCCGAATATCAAGCCGATGCAGAATGTCACGATGAGCCCCGCCGCGATCGACCATGGCGCGATGAGGTACGGGAGAGGCGAAACGAGCGATATGATCGCGGCGATCGTGAAGCCGAAGATGATCCCGATCACGCCCCCGACGAGGGAGAGCGTGGTCGACTCGACGATGAACTGCCAGACGATGTTCGAGCGCCGGGCGCCGAGCGCCTTCCGAACGCCTATCTCCCGGGTGCGCTCCGTCACCGAGACGAGCATCACGTTCATGAGCACGATGCCCCCGACGACGAGCGATATCGAGACGATGAGAATAAGGGCGTTGAAGATCCGTTCCGAGATCTTCTGCCAGAGGGAAATAAGCTGCTGCGAAGTCGTGACGCTGAAATCGTTGTCATCGAGCGGGTGGAGCCGGTGCCTGATGCGCATCGCCATCGTCGCCTCGTCGATCGCCTGCTGCAGGAGCCTGATGTCGGCGGCACGGATCTTGATCTCGATCGACCGCCGCGACCCGTAGGTCTTGAGATACGTCGTAACGGGGATGTACACGAACCGGTTCCGCGATGAGCCGAGCACGGTGCCGAGATCCTTGACGACGCCGATGACGGTGAAATGACGGTCCCCGATCTTGATCGTCTTGCCGACCGCCTCGCGCCCCTGGAAGAAATGCTCGTAGACGTCCCAGCCGATGACGGCCACCGCGTTGCTCCGCTGCACCTCGAGTCGCGACAGGTGCATTCCGGCCGCGAGATCCGCTTTCTCGATGAGCGGATACTCCTCGGAACGCCCCTTGATCTCGATGTTGTCGACGTACGATTGCCGGTAGGTCACGCGATCGCTTCCGTCGATCGACGCTCCGATCACCGAGCTCGAAGGAACCGCCTGTTTCATGTACTCGACGTCGTTCAACCTGATCGGCTTGTTCCGCTCGATCGCCTTGAGAAACGCGTCGAGGTCGGTGATCGCCTCGAAGAAGTTGATCCGTTCAATGGTGAAAACGTTGCTCCCCTGCTCTGCGACCTCTTCGCTCACGTAGTGATCGATGCCGTTGATGAGCGAGACGACCGCGATGACGGACATCGTTCCGACGATGTTGCCGAGGAGCGTGAGAAAGGTGCGCAGCTTGTTGTCCCGAAGGGCACGCAGCGCGATACGGATTCCCTCAAGTATGAGCATGGTTCGCGGCGAGGAATACAGCTCCCCGGGCTACTTCGCCTTTTCCTTTTCCTTGGGGCCCGCTTCGGGTTTCCCGGTGATCTTGACCCGCTGGCCGTCCTTGAGCTCGCGGATTGCCGTGAAGTTGCCGCTCACGATTCTTTCCCCCGCCTCGAGCCCCGAGACTACCTCGAAGTACTTCTGGCTCGAGATCCCCACCTTGACGGGATGGAACCGACCCTTCCCGTCCTTCACCACGAAGACCCCTTCGATCTCCTTCTCCCCGCCGCCGGTTTTCGTCGTGTCCGCCTTCGTCGAGTCGGCCGGAGCCTTGTACCCCTTGAGGTCCCGGCGCCGCCTTGCGGTGAGGCTCTGGATGGGGATCGTGAGGGCGTCCTTCTTCGCCGCGACGGTGATCTCTGCGTCGGCCGACAGGCCGGGCCGCACCTTCGGGATCGTATCGAGTATCGTGACGATGACCTTGAAATCGACTCCCTGCTGCGCGGCGGATGCGCCGGAGACGATGGGGCTGTTGCCGATCTCGGTCACGTCGCCCGTGAACGAGGTGTCGGGAAACGCGTCGAGCGTCACCTTCGCCTTGTCCCCGAGCTTCATGTGCGTCACTTCCGTCTCGTCGACCTCGAGCTCCGTCTCGATCGTCGACAGGTCGGCGATCGTCAGCAGCGTGGTCCCGGCGTTGTTCAAGGTCCCCATGATCGCGATCTCGCCCTCTTCGACGTTTCGCCGCGTGACAATGCCCGCCATGGGGGAGACGATCGTCACCTCTTTGAGGCTGTGGCGGGCACTCTCGAGGTTGGCCTTTTCCTGAGCTATATCCTGTCTGACCGCCTCGAGATGGGCGGTCGCGACGTCGCAGTTCGTTTTTGCCGCGTCGACCTCCTGAATCGTCCGGTAGCCGCCCGCCAGCAGCGTCTTCGCGCGATCGCAATCGCTCTTCGCCTGCTCCGCCTGGGCGATCGCTTGCCGCTCGTTCGCCTTGGCGGCCTCCAGCATCGCCTCGAGGCGCGCGACGGTCGATTCGAGCTCGACCGGGTCGATCTGGAGCAGGAACTGCCCCTTCGTGACGTATTCCCCCTCCTTGACGGCGACCTTCGTGACCTTGCCGATCGTGCTCGCACTGATGTCGACCTTCCGCTTCGGACGAATGCTCCCGGAGGCCGATATCACCATCGTGATATCGCGCTTCATGACCGCCTCCGTCTGCACGGGAAGGGCGTGCTGCCCCCGCGCCTTGAGGTTGACGATCACGAGGATCGCGACGACGACGGCGATCCCGATAAAAAGGAAGTACTTCTTCTTCATGGTCCCCCCTTGCAAAACAGGGAAGCTCTCTCGCCTCCCGGTATCGGTCGAATGCGGGGCGCGCTCGGCCCCGCTACGAGGTTTTCCTGGCGCCGCTGCGCACATCCGAGGCGATCTTGCCGTCGAGGAGCCGCACGATGCGCTGCGTGTGCTCGGCGATGTACTCCTCGTGGGTGACGATCAGGATCGTGTTGCCCGCCTCGTGGATTTTCCTGAAAATGAGCATGATCTCCTCGCCCGTGCGGCTGTCGAGGTTGCCCGTCGGCTCGTCGGCGAGGATGAGTGCCGGGTTGTTGACGAGGGCGCGCGCGATCGCCACACGCTGCCGCTGACCCCCCGAGAGCTCGTTCGGCCGGTGCGTCGCGCGCTCGATGAGGCCGACCGCGCGGAGCGCCTCCATCGCCCGCTCCCGGCGCACGGCGGCGGGAACGCCGCCGTACACGAGCGGCAGCTCGACGTTCTGAAGAGCCGTCGAGCGAGGAAGCAGGTTGAACGTCTGGAATACGAAGCCGATATCCTTGTTCCTGATTCGCGCGAGCTCGTCGTCCCCGAGGTTGCTCACGAGATTGCCGTTCAGGCTGTAGGAGCCCTCCGTCGGCGTGTCGAGGCAGCCGAGAATGTTCATGAAGGTCGATTTGCCGGACCCCGACGGCCCCATGATCGCGACGTACTCGTTTTTCTCCACGTCGAGATCGACGCCGGCGACCGCCTCGATCTGCACGACGCCGACCTCGTATATCTTCTTTATGCCCTTGGCCTCTATCAGCATCGCTTTAGCCCTCCCGGGCGAATGTGCTACTCGTATATTCTCTGTCCCGTCGCCACCGCGAGATCGGCGGTCGCGACGAGGAAATCACACTTGGCCTGGATCACGTCCGACTTCGCCTGCGTGAGGGCGACCTGGGCGTCGATCGTCTCGAGCATCGTTCCCGCGCCGACGCGGTAGCGCTCCTCGGCGAGCCGCAGATCCTCGTTCGCCTGCTCGACCGTTTCGGTCGCGACCGCGATGCGTTCGCGCGCCTGGCTTATCGTCAGCACGAGCGTCTTGATCTGCCGTGTCGCCTCCAGCTTCGCCTTGTCGAGATTGTACTCGGCGATACGGGCGTCGGCCTTCGCGTTCCGGACGTTCGCGCTCGTCTGGAAACGGTCGAAGACATTGAGGCTGACGTATCCCGCCACGCCCCACGTGTATTCCGTGTCGAAGAAGTTGAGGTTTTTCGCCATCTTGCGGTCGTTCCAGGTATAGCCGAAATTGACGCCCAAGGACGGAAACCATCCGCTCCGGGCAGCCGCGACGCTCGCGTTCGCCGACTTGATATTGTACTCGAGGCCCTTGAGGTCCGAGCGGTACGCCATCCCTTGCCCCATCTCGGCGTTGACATCGAGCTCCTTGAATTCGATCGTCATCGTCGTGTCGACGTCTATCGATTCGCCGTTCTCCATCTTGAGAAGCACCGAGAGATCCTGTTTCGCGAGCTCGGCGGCGTTCCTCGCCTGAATCTCGGCGAGACGCGTGTTCGAGAAACGCACGCGCGCCTTGAGCACGTCCGCCCGCGTGGCGGAGCCGACCTGGAGGAGCGCCTCGGTGCGCTCGAGGTTCTTCTTCGCCGATTCGACGCTCTCCTCCTGCACCCTCAGGAGCATCTTGTTGCGAACGAGATCGTAGTACGACCGGATGACCTCCCCCACGATGACGTCCCTGCGGTACCTGAGCTGCTCGCGCGCGGCGTCGCGGCCCGACATCGCCGATCGCACGCGGTTGATGTTTCCCCCGCCGTCGAACAACAGGATGTTGGAGGACATATCGAAGGCATAGCTCGGATAGTCGAACCCGGCGCTCTGGACGGGGCGCCCCGAGGCGTCGAACTGCACCGACGACGGCCCGTAGAACCGGTGTCCCGTGGAGAAATCCACGGTGAAGGACGGGAGCAGGGCCCCGTAGCTCATGAGGAGGCCGCTCTCGGCCTTGCGATAACCTTCACCGGCAATCGCGATATCGGGGTTGCTCTTCTGAGCGATCGAGATGCATTGATCGAGGCTGAAGACGGTCTGCTCCGGGGCGCACGGGGCACGCTGCGGTACGCCTGCGAGCGCCAGCGACGCGAGCGCCACCGTCAATGCCGTACAACGGCGAATCCTCTCATGAATCATATGTACCGTACCTCCGAAAACTCTTCTCCCAAACCACACGGTCGCCCGTATGTATACATTTACGTAACAAGGCGGCCCGGAGTTTCAAATATGGGCTCGTCCGGGCGCCCCGTTTGCGCATTGTGCCACGTTTTCCCCCGGCGCTCCAGCGTGAAAAACGCGCATGAGGTCAAACACGTCGAGCGGCGACCTGCCGACCGTCGAGGCGAACGAGCTCGTTCACGAGGCTCGCCGAAGCCTCTTCCATCTCGAGAACGAAGCGGTCGATCATGCCGACGCAGTACGAATGGCCTATCGTGCACGGGATCGCGACGCAGAGCCCCGCGATCGCCGGGATCAGCGCTTCCTGGATGCCGGAGGCGACGATCTTCGCGGTCACCTGTTCCGCGGCCGCCAGAGCGGCGCAGACGGCGCTTATCCCCGACACCGTTCCGAGGAGGCCGAGCATCGGCGCCACCTTCGAAGACGTGGAGATCACGACGAAACCGCGCTCGAGGAAAGAGATCTCGATGGCGCCCGCCGCCTCGATAGCCTCTCTCACCGCATCCGGCCCGCTGCTCGCGCGCATGAGCCCCGCATGGAGCACCGATGCGACGGGGCCGCGCGTGCTCTCGCACACCTTGAGAGCGGCGTCGACGCCTTCGGCCTGCAGAGCCTTCAGAACCTGGTCCATGAGCTTCTTCGTATCGACCCGCGCGCGATTGAGTGTATAGATGCGCTCGATGATGAACGCGGCGCCCGCGACGGCGCAGACGAGGAGCGGATGCATGAACACGCCGCCGCGCGCGTACCAGCTTCCGAAAGCCCCGACCGCGGTCTCCGTCCCGACCGGCCCGGCCGTTCCCGCAGTCACGCGGGAACTGGCGGTCGCCATCGCACAGCACAGAATGACGACGAGGATCAAAATATCCGCCAAAACGGACGTTGAACGGTTCCTCTGTGCCATACAGCGCGCTCCTCGGCTTCAGTGGGCCTTTTCTGATTGATCTCTATTCGGTGGATTGATCGCGCCGGACGCCTACTCCGCCTCCCCCGTCGACATTTCCTCGGATGACCCGACGAGGCGGTACGCGCCGATCCCATCCTTGTCGAGGAACATTAGCCTGAGCCCCTGCTTCAGCGTCATTCCCTGATCATCGGGCAGGATGGGATCGCCCTTGAAATTGTAGTTCCAAATCTCGAAGGACCCCACGTCGTCCCCCACGAGGCCCCGCGTCGCGCGCTGCTTTTCCGGCGATATGATGAGGGGACGTCGATCCTTGAACACCTTGTCCGACATAATACCGTCGGCGATAATCTTGTACTCCGTCAAGACCTTGTCGATGCCCTCGTAGAGGTCCTCCCGGTTCCCGGGCAAGGGCTGGTGAATGATCTCGTCGGGCGGCCCGAGCCGGATATAGGTGACCCCTCGATCCGTCAGGGCGCCGCGCTCGAAGGAGCCGAAATGCGAGTCGGCGTATTTGACCCGGGCAGTGAATTTCTGGTACACCTCGTTCACCGCCGTTTGGGGCGTCGGATCGAGCTTCCTCCAGAAGCCCTTCATGAAGGCCTCCTGCTCCCCGAGGCTCATCTGTTTGAATGCTTCTAAGTCCTTGTCACGAAGGAGAATGCGTGCCTCCACAAGGATATCGCGGACGGGCTTCTGCCAGTTAACAAGCTCCCACGCGACGTTAAAATCCTTGCCCGCTGACGCATACGGACCGTTTCCCGCCCGGGCCTCGACCGTCACGCGGTAGGCGCCGGCCGTGTAGGTCGCAAGATCGATGTTCCGTGTAAACGCGCTCCGGTTCCCGCTGACCGGCACCTTGAAGAGCTCATCCACCATCACCTCGCCCGTTTCCTTGTTCAGCGCGAGATGCACGGTCATGGAATCCACGGTCAAGCGCTCCGGAAGGGCCGCCTGCACGTAGAGGCTCAGCGTGTCCTTCCTCAAGCCGTAGAGCTGCATCGGGTTCGGGATAAACCGGCCCGCGCGATCGAATCCCCAGACGAGAATCGGATCCGCCAGGACGAGCACGCCGGCGGGGAACGCCTCAACGTCGACATCGGCGTTCCTCACCTCCGAGTAGAAGTATGTCCGGTGCAGTATTCCGAGGAGAGTTTTCTTCCTGCGCTGGAGGTCCTCCACCTTTACGGTGAGGCGATAGCTTCCGGGATCGACATAGCAGGAATCGACAGCGTACAGAAAGGCCGAGAGGTCTTTCACCTTCGGCAGCGCGTTCCGCGTATCCTTGACCTGGAACGTCTTCTGATGAACGATGCCCTTCCCGGATCTGAGGACCACGGAGAATCGCACTTCGGCGCCGTACGTTCCGGCCTTCTGGACGTAGCGGAGCTCCTTCGTGGGAACGGCGAGCTGGATGAGCTGGATCGTGCCCCGGGCGTCCGCGGGCATGGAGGAGATGTCGACGTAGAATTCGAAGTCCCCCTCACCCCGGATGGCATCGCACCGGGCTTCACCTGCCGGACCGAAGAGCAACAGTACCGGCAGGATCGCCAGAGACACGCGCGTGCGAAACCATATGCAGGGCTCGAAGGACACGCAAGGCTGTTCCTTAGTAGCTGAAGTTCAGGCTGAGTCGGTGGCTCGCGCCGAGGTAGCCGAGATCCTCCCACGCGTAGTCCAGACCGATGTCGGAGGTCTGGCTCGTATCAATCCTGAAGCCGACGCCCATTGCCAGCTTCTGACTGTCGTACCCGATGTTGTAGCCCCCGCGCAGCATGAAGAACTGGTTGAAGCTGTACTCCATGCCGACGTTCATGCGCTCCTTGTTGTCGGCCGGGTGCGAGAACTCGCCGGTCGCCATGAGCGCGTTGGCGCCGCTGCGGTACGCGTCGATCGCAAGACCCACCTTGAACAGCGTGGGAAGCTTCGCGGCGCGATTGTCGAAATTGACGTCGCCGCCGAGGCTCTGAACCACCATGCCGAGCCGCATCCCCTGGATGCCGATGCGGTATATGAGACCGAAATCGAACGCGATCGTCTCGACGCTCTTGTCCGCGAGACCCATGTGGATGAAGTTGCTCGTGATGCCCGCCGAGAAGCGGTCGGTGAAATAGGTGGCGTAGGAAAGCCCGAACGCCATATCACCGGCATCGAAGTACCGGTTCGTGCCCTGGGGCATGTATATCGTTCTCTCTTCCTGCGGATCCATCGTGAGCGCCCGGGCGCTGATACCGAACGTTCCCGGCAGATAGGGAGTACTGAAAATGGCGGCGGCGAAATAGACCTGTATGTTGGCCGGCCACACGACCGTGTTCACCGTCACGTCGGTGCGCGATTGCTCGACCATCCCGGCCGGGTTCCAGTAGATGGATGTCGCGTCGTTCGCGACGGCTGTGAACGCGCTTCCCATCCCCGCCGCCCGCGCCGACGGTCCGATTTTCAGGAACTGCGCCGAGTACGTACCCACCTTCTCGAAAGGTCTGGTCGTCGCAGACGCGAGGGCAGGGATCAGTACCACCAGGACGATCCCCATGACTATCCAACGCTTCATCACATGACCTCCTCGGAGCGAACGTTCATCATGAATCCTCATCGAATCACAACGAATTTCCCGATGGTCCTCGGGAACTTGCCGTCATCGGGCTCGACGGCGAACAGGTACACCCCGCTCGTAATGTCCTGCCCGTTTCTCGAGACGAGATCCCACCTGAGCGTGCCTTCGCCGGCGCTCCCGTCGTGGAAGAGCGTCTGAACGAGGTCCCCGGAGACCGTGTAGATCCTCACGCTGGCGCGGCACATCGGAAGGTTTCTGAACTCCACCTTGATGCCCGTCGGATCGTCGTTGTTCGGCTGCAGCTGCCAGGGCTGCATCGCCTTTGTCGTCGCCGGGTTCGGGACGACGTAGACTTCTTTTTGCTGATACGCGGCGGCCGGCTGCGCGTCCGAAAGCGGCGTGACATAAAGGAAATTCGACGACGGGTCGCCGTAGTATCCGACCTTCGCCGGGACGCCGTTCACGATGGTGTGGTCATACGCCGTTATGCTGTAGAAGTAGTGCATGCCGTCGTGGACGCTCGCATCGACGTACTTGTAGTACTGCCGGCCACCCTGGAATCCGAGGTTGTACCGGGCAAGCGCCTCGAGCGTATCGCACTCGAGCCCGCTCAATCCCGGCGGGCACGGCACCTTGTCCATCGGATAGTAGTAGAGATTCTGCTCGAAATATGAGATGTAGGCGTCCTTGTCGGGGACATTGATAAGGGGCTCGTACTCCCATCCACCCTTGGAGTAGGGCTTCTTGAAATCGATATCCGGAGGCACGCCGTTCACGAGGTCGCGCTCCTCGATGAGCTGCCAGAGCTCCCGGCTCGGACCCGTGAGAACGGAGGTGCCGAGCGGCCGCTGCCAGCCGTCCGCGCGCCATATCCGGTAGCCCTCGAAGTCGAACTCGAGCGTGCTCACGTCCGGCGTCACCTCGCTGAAGTTATCCCACAAAAGGGTCACCTTGTGGTCCCCTGGGATAATCCGCATTATCGGCGGCGGAGGCGCCGAGCCCACGAGCCAGTGCACCTGGTGCTCCTTCCCGTTGACCCCCGTCTGGTAGTCGGCGAAGGCTGCGTCCCCCTTGGGGCAGATCTGATCCGCCCAGAGCTCCTGTTCCTGCCGGCAGTCCGCGTTGACCCAGATGATCTCTCCGCGCGCCGCCGACGTCGGCGTCCACAGGCTCTGGTCCAGGCACGAATCCGGGATGATGCTGCTCACGGGGCCCGGCACCGGCGTCTCACGGCCCTTCACGCCGGTGAGCGGGTTGCCGTCGATATCGAACCAGTTGCCCTGATACGTGAGCGCCGCGCTCGCCGCGCTCTGCTTCATGCCCTCGAGCCCGTAACCGCACACAAACGCGACCTGCAGAACGAGGGAGTCCTGGGGTGGGAGCTCCTTGAAGGGCCCCGTCGCCATCATGAACCGGTAGTCCCTCGGGACTTTCTGGTCGCGGTCCCTCGTCGTCTTGCTCATGAGCTCGTAGCGCTGGAAATCGTTCGTCGGGTCGCCGCCGTTCTCGTACGGCGCGTCCCCCGAGAAGTTCTGGTATGAAGTGACTCCGACCTTCTTCGGCGCTTTCTCGCCGAGCGGGTCCGTGTCGTGGCCGAGGAAGAGAACCCCGAAGTAGCCGGGGGTCAATCCCTCGTCGCCGTCGTCGTCGTACACGTAGGCGCAGCTGATCCTGATGGGAACCTCGTGGTCTCCCTTCTGCGCGCAGACGATGCCTTCGTAAAGCCCGACTTCGTCGTCGAGCCAGTACTGCTCGCGCGTCCTCGGGCCCGCGTCGACGTCGGCGAAGAATCCGATATAGACATCCTCGATGCTCTCGACGCCGTCATTTTTGATCTTGTACTCGACGCCGACGAAGTTGTAGAACTTCGGGTCGTCCCACTGGTAGCTCTCCTGACGAACCATGAGGTGGAGAGGCGTGTGCTCCGGATACCGCTGGACCGACTGGGGATAGTCATCCCTGAACCAGCACGAGAACATCTGCTTGCTGATCGCCGCAAAGTCCTCATCGATCTTCCCGTCGCCGTCGTCGTCCATTCCGTTGAGCCAGTCCTCGTCGATCTTTCCGTCCTTGTCGTCGTCGGCGGGGCCCGGGTAGCGGTTGCCGCCCGTCGCGCCCTCGAACGAGCGGTAGATCTTCACGTTCAAATCTTGG
>DATCCP010000142.1:0-5783 GCA_036511215.1 Candidatus Krumholzibacteriaceae bacterium | reverse complement strand
AATTGACGAAGGCTTACCATTCGGACACAGGTCGGGATCGACAGAAAAGGAATGAGGCACCCCGCTTTCAGCGGAGCGCCTCATTCTGGGGGTTATCGGGGTCTCTATCTCTACTACTTTATCGCGAGCGCTACTCTCTTCTTTCCATCGTACTTGTATACGACGGTGACCTTCGCGTCCTTCTGAATGTCGGCCAGCTGGCTTTCCTTGCCGGCTATCATGATCTTCGCTGCGGGGTCGAGCGTAAAGGTCTTGTCGGAGTCTTTGTACTTCACGACAATCGTGTTGGCGACGGCATCGACGGAGACAACCGTACCCTTGATCATTCTCTCTTTCGGAGCCACCGTCTTGGTGGTGGTAGTCGTAGTAGTGGTGGTTGTGGCTGGCTTGGCTATCGGCTTGCTGGTGGTTGTCGTGGTGGTGGTGGTGGTCGAATCCTTCACTACCCTCGGGGGATTCGACTGCGCAAGAACCATGCTCGCGAACGCGAGAGCCACTGCGATACTGAGAACGAGAACCATAACCTTCTTCATACGGACCTCCTCCTGGAGTGTGCCTGTGGACCTAAACCCTTATCTCGATAGACAGGCATAACATAATGAGTGCCAAGAAGACCGATCTTCGCAAACAATATCACATCTGCTTATTTAATGGCGAGTTACCGCTTAGGAAGAGTGCCGCTGGAGACTTGAAGGGCCCCGTTTCAGGAGGGTCTCTAACCCAAATCGTATATGGCTCTATACCAAAACGTCAATTCCCTTTCAGTCCGAACTTCTCCGCGCGGTACTGAAAAGTGCGATATGTCATCCCGAGCCTTTTCGCGGCATCGGCCATCACGCCGTCGGCCTCGCGGAGGGCCTCGAGGAGAACGCCTCGCTCCCATTCTTCGAACGTCGTTCCTTCCGGAGGAAGCTTTGGTCGGGTCTCGGCGAGCGGCCCCCTGCCTTCCCGCAGCTCGAGCGGGAGATCGTCGACCGTGATCGTGTCGTTCGACGACAGGACCGCTATCCGCTGCATCACCGCCTCGAGCTCACGCACGTTGCCGGGCCAGTCATATCGCGCAAGAAGCGCGATCGCTTCACTGTCCATGGTCTTCGGACGCCCCGACCGGGCGATGAAGTGCTCCACGAGCGCGGGGATCTCCTCCTTCCGCTCCC
The DNA here is from genome assembly GCA_036511215.1 of Candidatus Krumholzibacteriaceae bacterium. Taxonomy (GTDB): domain Bacteria; phylum Krumholzibacteriota; class Krumholzibacteriia; order Krumholzibacteriales; family Krumholzibacteriaceae; genus SSS58A. The sequence goes on along the minus strand of DATCCP010000142.1, from coordinate 4,626 downwards.
GGAGAGGCGGTATGAGAATGGGAATGATATTCAGGCGGTAGTAGAGATCTTCCCGGAACGTCTTGTTACGAATCTCCTCCTCGAGATTCTTGTTCGTGGCGGCGATGACGCGGACGTCCACCGGGATGCTCTTCGTCGACCCGAGCCTCCGTATCTCTCTCTCCTGCAGCACGCGAAGAAGCTTTGCCTGGGTGCTGAGCGGCATGTCGGCCACCTCGTCGAGAAAGAGGCTGCTTCCGGAGGCCGCCTCGACGATCCCGATCTTCCGGCTCTGGGCGCCGGAAAAGGCTCCCTTCTCGTAGCCGAAAAGCTCCGATTCGAGGAGCGTCTCGGGAAACGCCGCGCAGTTAATGCTCTGCATCGGCTTTGTGCCGCGCGGGCTCTGATAGTGAATCATCTGCGCGATGCGTTCCTTCCCCGTCCCGGACTCCCCCCTGATCATCACGGTCGCGTCGCTTGCCGCCACCTTCGTGACCATATCGAGAACGTGCCGCATCGCGGCGGACTGCGCGATGAGCCCGCCGCTCGCCTTCCGCGCGAGCTCCTGCTTCAGCTGCTGGCCCTCGAGACGCAGGGCGCGCTTCTCCGCGGCGCGCTGAACGACGAGGAGGAGCTCGTCGCGCTCGATCGGCTTGGTCAGGTAATGGTACGCGCCGAGGCGCATCGCCTTGACCGCCGTATCGACCGAACCGTAGGCCGTGATCACGATGATCTCGGGCGGCGAAGGGCGCCTTGACACCTCTTCGATGAGCTCGAGCCCGCCGCTCCCTGGCATCTTGAGGTCGCTCAGCACGATCGCGGGATCGCTCTCTTCGATCACACGCAGGGCCTCGGGCACGCTCGACGCCTCGAAGAGCTCGTACCCTTCCGCCTTGAGGATCTTCGAGAGAATGCCGCGCTGGCCGGCCTCATCATCGACGATCAACACTTTTGCCATCGCTCAGAGCCTCCCCCGGCAGCGTGATTTCGAAACGGGCGCCTCCCTCCGCAGTATTGGAGGCGTGGATCCTGCCTCCGTGCTCCTCGATCGCCCGCCTCACGAGAGCGAGCCCGAGGCCCGTGCCGCCCGGACGCTTTGTAAAGTACGGTTCGAAGATATTGGAGAGATCCTCCGGCGGGATGCCGTGACCGTTGTCGGTCACCGATATCACCGTCCCCCCCGAGCCCGCCCCCGGCTCCACGCCGATCACTATTCGCCCGTTCTGGGGAACGGCCTGTATCGCGTTGAGCAGGAGATTCAGGATCACGAGCCTCATCTGCTCCTTGTCGGCGGAGATCTCGAGCTCGGTGCAGCCCGAGCATTCGAGCGATATCTCCTTCGAGAGGAGCTGGATCTTCACGGCGCGCTCGACCTCCCCGAAAAGCTCCATGAAGGCGAAACGCGTGCGCTTGATCTTCGAGGGGCGCCCGATGTTGAGAAAGTCGGTCACCATCTGATTGAGCTGCCGGACCTCCGTTTTGAGGGCCTGGATCAGCTCCTGAAACGCCTTCCGCCGCTCGTCGCCGTCCGGCTGAAACTGTCTGCCGAGATGGTCCGCAGTGAGATTGATCAGATTGAGCGGGTTGCGGATCTCGTGGGCGAGGTTCGACGTCATCTCGACGAGCATGGCGCGCCGCTCGAGGATCCTGAGCTTGCTCTCGAGCTCCTGCTGCTCGGCGAGCTTCTGGATCATTTCATTGAAGGACTGCGTCAGCTTTCCCATCTCATCCCGCTGACCGGGCGGAAGATGAACGGTCAGGTCGCCTGAGGCCGCCTGATCCGCGGCGGCGACGAGGCGGCGCAGCGGACGATTCAGCCGGTTGATGACGAAGAACACGGCGGCGAAGGCGAAGAGCATCGCTCCCGCCGCGATGAGAAGGTTCTTGAGATACCATTGCCGCAGGAGGTAATGGTAATCCTCCACCTCGAGGTACGCCTGGACCAGACCGACCACCTTGTCCCCCCTGAACAACGGAACCCTGATGTCGTAATGCACCTTGTGGGGGGCGAGCTCTTCGCTTCCGACCTGCTCGCGGACCACGATCTCCTGGCCGGAAAGGGCGTGATGCTGGCCGACCTCCTTCGGGTTGCTGCTCGCGATGATCTCCTCGGTGCTCCCGACGACGGAGATCTCCCGAATGGCCTTGTTCTGCTGGGCGACTCCGATGAACCGCTCGAGCGCCACGCGATCGGCTCCGCGCTCGGCCGACAGCTTCTGGGTCGAGAAGCGCACGGTATTGACGATGTTCATGAGATCCTTCTCCACGTTGTCGACGAGCTCGTGCTCCGTCCGCATGCCGATCGCGAGCACGAGCCCGACGACCGCGATGAAGAACGCGGTGAAGAGGAGAAGCAGTTTCAGTTCAAACCGTATCATGCGAAATCTCCGTTCACCTCACGCGCTCTCGGTTCTCTCGAAGAAATAGGCTCCGAGAAAGACCATGATGAGCGAGAAACCGGCCATGACGGCGGCGTCCACGCCGATCGGGAACGTGGAAACGTTGATGAGGGAGCCTCTCAGGCCGTCGATCCCGAAGGTGAGCGGATCGGCGTAGGAAAGGACACGAACATATATGGGGAGATTGCCGAGCGGGTAGAGTGCGCCCGACAGGAAGAACAGCGGAAAGACGATGAAGTTCATAACGATGCTGAAGCCCTGCATGTCTTTCATCTTCGAAGCGAAGATGAGCCCGAGCCCGATGAAGGTAAATCCGATGAGCAGCATGAAGACGAGCGCGAGAAGAAAGGGGCCGACACCCGTTATCCGAAACCCCATGAAGAGCGACAGAACGAGAAGAATCATGCTCTGGATGAGCGCCGTCGTGATGCCGCCCGCGATCCTCCCGAGGACGAGCGAGAATCTGCTCACCGGAGCGACCATGATCTCCTTGAGAAAGCCGAACTCCCGGTCCCATAGGACGGAGAGCCCCTGCATGGTCGAGGAGAAGAGGAGCGTCATGCCGATGATGCCGGGCACGAGGAAATGGATGTAGTTCGTCCCGCCCGAGACGCCGGGCACGGCCATCCGGTTGAATCCCAATCCGAGGAAGGCCATGAAGAAGATCGGCATCCCGAGCGAGCCGAAGACGCGCGACTTGGCCCTCGTGTACCGTTTCATCTCGCGCAGCCACATGACGTAGATCGCCGTCCAGTTGATCACCGCCGCCTCCCCATCCCGTGCCCCGGTATTTTCGCGCGATTGCGCTCGTCGGCGCCCGCCTCCTGCTCGCGGATCGTGCGGCCCGTGAAATGGAGAAAGACGTCCTCGAGGCTCGGCCTCCGCAGCTGCACGCTCGCAACCGTGATTCCGCGTCTCTGCGCCATCATGACGAGCTCGGGAATGCGCCGCTCTCCCTTTTCCATGGTGAGGTTCAGGGTGTCTTCATGGCGACCGTAGGTCTTGATCCACGGGGCTGTCTTGATCTCGGCCAGCAGCGGCTCCGGGTCACCCTCAACCTCCAGGCAGACCACGTCGCCGCCGAGCAGATCCTTCAGCCTCGAGGGGGTATCGAGCGCCACGAACACGCCGCGATCCATGATCGCAATCCGCTCGCAGAGATAGTCCGCCTCTTCCATGTAGTGGGTGGTCAGGATGATCGTCACACGGCGCTCTTTGTTCAGCCGCTTGATGTAATCCCAGATATTGCGCCTCGTCTGGGCGTCGAGGCCGAGCGTCGGCTCGTCGAGGAAAAGAACCTTCGGCTGCTGGATGAGCCCACGCGCGATCTCGAGCCTCCGCTTCATGCCCCCCGAGTAGTGCTCCACGAGGACCCGCGCCTTGTCCGTGAGCTCGACGAGCGTGAGAACCTCGTCGATTCTCCGTCTCCGCTCGACTTTGTCGATCCCGTACATCATCGCGTGGAATTCGAGGTTCTCCCGGCCGGTGAGCTTGATGTCGAGCGCGGGCTCCTGGAAGACGATGCCGATGCTCTTGCGCACGCTGTCGCGGCTCCTCGAGACGTCGAAGCCAGCCACGAACGCGCTCCCGGAGGTGGGCCGCAGCAGGGTCGAGAGCATGTTTATGGTCGTCGTCTTCCCCGCGCCGTTCGGGCCGAGGAGCCCGAAGAGCTCCCCCTCTCCGACGGAAAAGGAGACGCGGTCGACGGCCGTCAGGCCGTTGAACTGCTTGGTGAGGTTTTCGACGCTGATGGCATCCATGGCCGTACCTCAGGCGTTCTTCTTCAGATGGCTGTGCCAGAACCCGTACGCGAAGTAGAGCCCGACCCCCGCCGCAAGATAGAGGCCGAATCGCATCCATGTGGCCGCCGGGAGGCCCAACATCAAATATATGCACATGGCGATCCCGAGCAAAGGGATGACCGGCACGAACGGAGTTCTGAACGTCCGCGCTCGGCCGGGGTCGGTGCGGCGCAGGATGATGATCCCCGCGCAGACAAGGACGAACGCGAAGAGCGTTCCGATGTTTGTGAGCTCCACCATCTCGTTGATGTTGGCCACGGCGGCTATCGTTCCGACGAGGACGCCGGTCCAGATGGTCGTCACGTGCGGCGTGTGATACTTCGGATGGACCCGGGCGAAGTATTTCGGGAGAAGTCCGTCCCGCGACATCGCGAAGAATATCCGCGGCTGGCCGAGTTGAAAGACGAGGAGAACCGCCGTCATCGAGATAACGGCGCCGAGCGAGA
>DATCCP010000141.1:0-2455 GCA_036511215.1 Candidatus Krumholzibacteriaceae bacterium | reverse complement strand
GTCCGCGACAAGGCCAAACCCGGCGGCAGAACGTTCAACCGGGACGCCCGGGACCTCGTCGAGCAGATTGCGAAGATGAACAGAGGGGTCTATCTCGAGGACCTTCTGGACGCCGAGCCGAGCTCCTTCTGCATCTGTGTCGCCGGCTACCCGGAAAAACACTTCGCCTCTCCAAACATCACGACGGACATCCGGAACCTGAAAGAAAAGGTCGATGCGGGCGCGGACTACATCGTGACGCAGATGTTTTTCGACAACGCCGCCTACTTTCGGTTCGTGGATCTGTGCCGCGCCGAGGGCATCACGGTACCCATCATTCCGGGACTCAAGATCATATACTCGCGGCACCAGCTGACGAGCGTACCGTTAAGCTTCCATGTGGATATTCCTTTCGAGCTTTCAGAGGAGATTCTCCGGTCGGACGAGCGGCGCGCCGAGGAGGCAGGAGTCAAGTGGGCGGCCCGCCAGGCCGAAGAGCTTCTCAATCGAAACGTCCCGGCAATCCATTTCTACGTCACCGGTCAATCCGACCCGATCAACAAGGTGCGGGACATCCTGGGTCTCTGATGGGGCGAACGAGAGCCTTCCGTGTAATCGTCCGTGACTTCACCTGACATCCGGCGTATCATGGCGACAATTCGTCCTGGGCATTCCATTTCGAGGAGGTTCGTATGAAAGCGCTCCTTCGCGCGTGCGTCGCCGGATTGCTTGTGGCCGCGTGCGCCCTTCCCGTCTTCGGTCAATCGAGCGACAAGGGCAAACCCAATCACGTCCGCTACGAAAAGAAATACCGGGACCCCGTTCTCAAGAGCATGGAGCACGAGGCGGACAGCCTCAATGCGCTCAACGACAGTCTCTCGGCGGCGGTGCAGAAGACTTTTCGCGACAAGGACAAGAAGAAATCGGACGAGAAACCGGTCATTCGCATCGACTGGAGCGGCGTCGTGAAGCCCTCTTCGCCCACGGCCTTCAAGCCGCCGTTTCATTTTCCGCCGCACCGCCAGTACCGGACCGGGACGTGCTGGTGCTTCTCGACGACCTCGTTCTTCGAGTCGGAGATCAAGCGCCTCTCGGGGCGGGAGATCAAGCTATCCGAGATGCACACGGTGTACTGGGAGTACGTCGAGAAAGCGCTCGGCTACATCGCGAAGCGCGGGTGCCAGCCCTTCGCGCAGGGCTCCGAGTCGGACGCCGTTTGCATCATCTGGAAGAAGTACGGCGTTGTTCCCGACGCGGCCTACTCCGGCCTCGTCCCCGGGAAAGACAAGTACGACGACGAGGACATGACGACCGAGATGGCCCGCTATCTGGAATTCGCGAAGGATCACAGCTACTGGGATGATGAAGTCATCATAAGCCAGATTAGGGCGATCCTCGACCGGTACATGGGACGGCCGCCGGAGGAGTTCGAGTACCAGGGCGCGCGGTATACGCCGAAGCAGTTCTTCGACAAGGTCGTCAAGCTCAACGTCGACGACTATGTGGACGTCATGTCGACGCTGACGGTGCCGTTCTACACGAAGGGGAAATACGACGTTCCCGACAACTGGCGCCCGACCGAGGATTATTACAACGTTCCGCTCAAGGAGTTCTACGAAATCATCGCACGCGCGGCGGCGCGCGGATACACGGTCGCCCTTGGGGGGGACGTGTCCGAGCCGGGGCTCTACGGCTTCGAGGACGCGGCGATCATTCCGTCGTTCGATATTCCCCAGGAGTACATCAATCAGGACTCGCGCGAGTTCAGGTTCGACAATCAGACCACGCAGGACGACCACGGCGTACATCTCCTCGCCATGATGAAGGTCGCGGGCCGCGACTGGTTCCTCATCAAGGATTCGATGGCGAGCGCCTACTGGGGCAAGGAGAAGGGGTATTACTACTATCGCGACGATTACATAAAGCTCAAGATGCTCGAGTTCATGGTCCACAAGGACATGGTCCAGCCTCTCAAAAGCAAGTTCGAGGCGCAGGAGAAAGCGCTCGCGCCCCCTCATGGGGCCCGCTAGGACGGTGTCAGCGCTTCGCCTCGAGTATCGCGTTCAGCGCGAGCTTGTAGGTGCCCGCCGTCTGGCAGCGGTACTGCGGGTTGAACCCGAAGAGCACGACGCGCCCCGCGCCCACTTTGTATTCGACGAGCGCGGCGCTCCGGTAAAGGCGCTCTCCCCCGATGAGGAGGCCGCTCGCGAGCGGCTCCTTGTCCGTGTAGCTCGCGAGCACCGAACGGTCGAGCTTCCCGTACGGCACCGAGGTCGCGAATGCGAGGCTGTTCGCGAAGAAGATGTATCCGTCCCCGCTCATGCCGTACGTGACGGGTTGGTCCGTTTTGAATGAGACCTTCAGTATCGACCCCGGGCAGTAGAAATCGTCGCTCGATACCTTGTTGAGAATGTTCCGGACCGGGAGCTCGAGGGTTTCGATCGCGAACGTGCACGAGTTTCCGAAGCAGATGAGC
>DATCCP010000140.1:0-15891 GCA_036511215.1 Candidatus Krumholzibacteriaceae bacterium | reverse complement strand
GAGGGAGCGATCACCGACTACGCGACGGCCGGCGCATATACGGGCCCGCGGATGGTATCCGACAACATTTTCACCGTCGAGCGGGGCAGCGCCGAGGGTGTTCGTCAATCGCCGTTCCAGTTCGTTGCAGGCTCCCGCGAGGATTCGCTCGCGCGTGATAACGAGATGCTCAAGCGGCGGGTCCAGAGCCTCGAGCGCCAGATCATGCTCCTCAACAGCATGCTCGACAAGGAGCGGATGCAGCGCCTCAATATGTCGCTTCCGTGATTCGCCGGCGGCCGCCGTGCCGGCACGGGGCGCTCCGGCCGTCGCCTCCGAACGAGAAATTCTCGCTCTCCCCAACGCGTCCCGTCCATCGGTTCAGCGGTCAGACCCATTGACGGGTGCATTCTCTTGACAGTGCAGGGAAGCTTTGATAGCCTCGTGACGCGAGGAATATCCATTTCGCATGGGAGTTGAAAGGCAGAAGTCATGAGTGACGATCTTCAGAACCTTATCACGCGGTACGAGCGTGGGCACGACTCGCGCGTCTTCGCCCCGCTCGCGGATGCCTACCGCAAGAACGGCGAGACCGACAAAGCAATCGAGATCATCGAGAAGGGCCTCGAGAAGTTCCCGCAGTACGCGAGCGCTCACGTTATCCTCGGGAAATGCTTCTACGACAAGGGGGCGACGGAGCGCGCGAAGGGCGAGTTCAGTCGCGTGCTCGAGCTCGACGGCGAGAACATGGTGGCGCTCAAGTTCATGGGTGACATCCTGCTCGCGGAGGACAAGCGACAGGAGTCGGCGGAGTACTACCGGAGGATCCTCGCGATCGACCCCACGAATGAGCCCGTCGCGCGGGCGCTCAAGGAGATGGAAGCGTCGTTCGTCGTCAGGGAGATCGATCTCGGCAACGCGAAATCGGTGCGCGACGAGCGTCCGAGAGAGCTCGCGACGATGACACTCGCGGGGATCTACGCGGCGCAGGGGTATTACAACAAGGCGCTGAGGATATACCGCGATGTGCTCGATCGCGAGCCGGGCAACAGGGAAGCGAAGGAGATGGTGGCGAAGCTCGAGTCCATCATGAACTCGACGGAGATCGAGCGGGACAAGGCGTTCCAGGAGGACGTGCTCACCATCTCGCTCAACGATATCACCGATGACGTCGTCTCGAACACCGCGGGGCACGGCGGCGAGGTTCCCGCGCCTCCTGGCGCGAGCGAGCCGGACGACGTCGAACGCGCCGCGCCGGAACCCGGGACAGCCCTCGAACAGCGGGAGGCGCTGCCGCCGCCGGCGGAGGAAAAGCCGGCGGAGGAAAAGTCAGGGGAGGAAAAACCGGCTGGGGAGGGGCCCGGTGCGCCGGAGGAGGGACTTCCGACTGAGGAGATGCAGCATTTCCGCGATTGGCTGAAACGGCTGAAAGGCAGATAGAGCGCTCATCCGAGCGCGGGCACGGGGAAGGGACGGTTGTGGCCGACACGAGCGATTTCAGGAGCGGGATGATCATCAAGATCGACGGCAAACTCTTGACGATCATCGAGTTTCAGCACGTGAAGGTTCAGCAGCGGAGACCCATCGTCCGCACGCGGCTCAGGCAGATTCCGGAGGGTCACGTGCTCGACAAGACATTCATGGCCGGCGACAAGGTCGAAGAGGTCAGGCTCGAGCGAAGGCAGTGCCAGTATCTCTACACGACGGGGGATCTGTACTACCTCATGGACCTCGAGAACTACGAGCAGTTTCCGGTTTCGAAATCGATCGTCGAGCCCGTCCTCCCGTACCTCGTCGAGAACATGAACGTCACCATGCTTGCCGACGGCGACAAGCCGATCACGGTCGAGCTCCCGCTCTTCGTCGAGCTCGTTGTCAGAGACGCCGAGCCGGGGGTCCGCGGCGACACGGCACAGGGGGGGTCGAAGAGCGCGACGCTCGTGACCGGCACGTCGATCAACGTGCCGCTCTTCATCGAGGCCGGGGACGTCATCCGCATCGATACGAGAACGGGACGATATATCGAGCGCGCCTAGGGGCGCCGCGACGGACATATTCGAGAAGCTTCGATGAGCCGGCCCGAGGAGGCCGGTTTTTTTGTTCCCGAATCGGCCTGACTTTTGCACACCTATGCTCACGGGGCAGTCCGATTGTGCCCGGCCGGCATCATGCGTGTAACTAGTTGTATTTATGTCGCTTGGACTGGTTCGACCGCAGCGTCACGAATCGTGCTCGAGCCATTCGGAAGGTGTGAAGCATGCATATCAAGAAAATCCTCGAGGAAATGATAAATCTGGGGGGGTCGGATCTCCACATGAAGGCGGGGCTCCCGCCGGTCGTGCGGGTCGACGGAAAGCTCCAGCACCTGAGCCTCGAGCGGCCGTCGCCGAAGGATCTCGAGGAGATCGCGAGCCAGATCCTCACGCCCTCGCAGAAAGATCGTTTCACGAAGACGCGCGAGGTCGACTTCGCCTTCGGGGTTTCCGGGCTCGCCCGGTTCCGCGCGAACTTCTACGTGCAGCGAGGATCGATCGCGATGGTCTTCAGACACGTCCCCGTAGACATCAAGAGCGTCGACGAGCTCGGCCTGCCGGGGGTCCTCAAGGAGCTCGCGCTGAAACCGCGCGGGCTCATCTTCGTCACCGGAACGGTCGGGAGCGGCAAGTCGACCACCCTGACTGCGATGGTCAACGAGATCAACAAGACGGCGAACAAGAACATCATCACGATCGAGGACCCGATCGAGTTTCTCCACCACGACGAGAAAAGCATCATCAACCAGCGCGAGATCGGGAGCGACACGTCCTCCTTCCACGAGGCGCTCCGGCACATCCTCCGCCAGGACCCCGACGTGATTCTCATCGGTGAGATCCGCGACGCGCTGACGATGGAGATCGCGCTCATGGCCGCCGACACGGGCCATCTCGTCTTCTCGACTCTCCACACGGTTGACGCGACGCAGACGATCAACCGCGTCATCTCCTTCTTCCCGCCTCATCAGCATCAGGAGATTCGCTACCTTCTCGGCGCCACCCTCGTCGCCGTCGTCGCCCAGCGGCTCATTCCCATCAAGGAGGGGAAGGGGCGCATCCCGGCGGTGGAAGTAATGATTGTCACTTCATCGATCCGGGAGTATATTATCGATCCTGAAAAGACGCCCCTCATCACGCAGGCGATTCGCGAGGGTGTCTCCTCACACGGGATGCAGAGCTTCGATCAGTCGCTCATGAAGCTTCTCTCGGACGGAAAGGTAACGATGGAGGAGGCACTGAAGAACAGCTCCAACCCTCACGAGTTCAGCCTCAGGCTCAAGGGTATTCAGGCCACGAGCGACAAGACGTGGGAGACCTTCGAGGTCGCGGGAAAGGGCGGTCAGGCGGGCGACTTCTGATCGCCTCCGTGCACGGGCGATTCGACGGCCGGCGCGCGGAGCGCGGTTCTTCAACGACGCTCTGCCGGTCCGGCGGGTCCGTAATCGCACGAGCAACGATCGCGCAATGAACATCAGACTATATCCGACCCTCGAGCAGGCCGAGAAGGATGCTCTGCAGAGCGTGCCGATCGTCGTCATCGACGTTCTAAGGGCTTCGAGCACCATCGTCGCGGCGATCGAGAGCGGCGCCGAGAGGATCATTCCCATCGCGGACGTCGAGACGGCGTCCCGGCTCGTGCGCCCCGCCGAGCGCGACAGGAAGCTCCTCGCCGGAGAGCGCAAGTGCTGCCCGGTCCCCGGTTTCGATCTCTGCAACTCCCCCGGAGAGTTCACGCCGGACCGCGTACGCGGGAAGACGATCGTTTTCACGACGACGAACGGCACGAGGGCGATCGCGGCCGCCGCAAAGGCGTCCCGCACGATCATCTGTGCCCTCACGAACGTCCGCGCCGTCTCCTCGGCGCTGGCCGGCGAGAGCGACATCGTCGTTCTCTGCTGCGGCACGGAGGGGAGTATCGCCGCCGAGGATCTCCTGTGCGGGGGCCTTCTCCTCGAGAGCCTCGGGGGCTCGGTCGCGCCGGATTCTCTCGGCGACGCAGCGCGGATCGCGCGCATCATGGCGGATACGTTCGGCGATCATGCGGAGGCGTTTGTACGGTCGTCCGATCACGGACGGAGACTCATCGCGCTCGGTTTCGAGAAGGACGTCGTGTTCTTCTCGCGCGTCGGAGTGAGCTCGAGCGTGCCCGTCGTGCGGGGGGGGGTGATCGTCGCCTGATGGAAGGGATGAAGGACCCGGACCGCGCGGTGGTGATCCGGATCATCGACGCCAACGCGAACCGCTGCGCCGAGGGCTTGCGCGTCGTCGAGGAGGTCGCGCGATTCTCGACGCGCGATGCGGTGCTGACGGAAGGTCTCAAGGAGATTCGCCACGAAATTCGACGTGCCGCCCAGCGGCTCGCCGGTGACGCGCTCGAGCACCGGGACTCGGACGGTGACGTCGGGAGGGGAAGCGCCACTGCTTCCGAGCTCGCCCGGAGTTCGCTTGCGTCTGTTACCCGCGCGAATTTCGCCCGGGCCGAAGAAGCGCTCCGCGTGCTCGAGGAGTTCGGAAAGCTCATCGACGCCGATAGCGCACGCACCTTCAAATCGCTCCGTTTCGCGCTCTATTCGATGGAGCGGAGCTTCTTCGGAGGCTCGCGCGTGGTTATCCGCATGCCCCGCTCCCCGTTTCTCTATGCGATTCTCGACCGGAGCGTCGTCGCGCACGGGGACGTGCCGTCCGTCGCGGCGGCTCTCGTCGCCGGCGGCGCCGACATGCTGCAGTACCGGGCAAAGGACTTGGGCGCCGGGGAAAAACGGCGCGATCTCGTCGCACTTCTCGGGGCTGTGCGTGGCACGGCGATCCCCGTGGTCGTGAACGACGACGTCGAGCTCGCCCACGAGACGGGGGCACACGGCGCCCACGTCGGCACCGATGACATGCCGCCGGAGGAGGCGCGCGCGATGCTCGGCGCGGGGCGGATCGTCGGCGTCAGCGTCTCTACGCTCGATGAGTTCTCCCGTGCGCCCCTGGACGCCCTCGACTACGTGGGCGTAGGCGCGATCTATCCGTCGGCGACGAAGCACGCCGCGAAGGTGGTCGGGATCGAGCTTTTGCGCGCGGTGCGGAGCCGCACGGCGAAACCGCTCGTCGCCATCGGGGGGATCGGGCCTTCGAACGCGGCGGAGGTCCTCGACGCAGGCGCGGACGGGATCGCCGCCATCTCGGCGCTGCTCGCGGGCGACGTGAGGAAAAACTGCTTTACCTTGAAAGAAATCATTGGTACAAGATTGCAGCGAAGAAAGGGCTGAACGTTCCAATGAGAATAACGAAAGCGGTTCTGCTCCTCATCCTCGCCGCGTTCGTCGGCGTCGCCCTCGCGTCGATCCATGACGAGGATTGGGGCGTTTTCTGGCATACGAAAAACCTGTGCGGTCCGATCGGCGCCCATATCGCGGGCGCGCTGCACCACCTGTTCGGGCCCGTGTTTTCGTGGTTCTGGCCGCTCTTTATTGTGTTCTTCGCCGTTCTCCTCTTCAAGGACATCGAGGCGCGGAGCCAGATGAGGCGCGTGATCTGCGCTTCGCTGCTCCTCGTCGTCGTTTCGGCGATCGCCGCGGGCTTGGGCGGCTTCGGCGCCGGCGGGTATGTCGGCGTCAGAACGCTCGGCTTTCTGAGGCTCGTCTCCGGGCGGATCGGCTCGGGGCTCATTCTCGCCGCGGCCTTTCTTGTCCTTTCGTTCTTCCTGCTTCCCGGCGCGGTCGAATCGCTCCTCGGGCGGCTCAGGCACCTGCGACTCCCTCGGCTCTGGCTCCCGGCGCGGAAGCGACCGGAGACCGGGGTCCGAGAGAAGAAGCCGAAACGGGAGAAAGAGGTTCCCGAGATCCCCGTTATCGTGGAGGCGGAGGAGCCCGCGGCCGCGAGGAGACGCGGGGGGCGACGAGAGGAGGAGCGGCGCGAGGCGGCACCGCCGAGGATCACTATCCCTGAGCCTCCGGCGGCGCGCCTCGGGGAGGTGACGCGCAACTCCAACGTCGACGAGGCGCCGGCTGCGCCCGCCGCCGGCGCGGGAGACGTGCCGCTTCCGGATCTCGCGCTTCTCGACAACTACGAGGCGCGCGGCGTGTCGTACAGCACGGAGGATCTCATCGCGCGGAGCGGGATCATCGAGACGAAGCTCAAGGACTACGGCCTCGACGGGAAGATCCAGGAAGTGCGTCCGGGCCCCGTCGTCACGACGTTCGAATTCGTCCCGGCCCCGGGGGTCAAGGTGAGCCAGATCGCGAGCCGCGCGGACGACATCTCGCTCGCGCTCGCGGCCCGGTCCATCCGCATCCAGGCGCCAATACCGGGGCGCGGCGCCGTCGGGATCGAGGTTCCGAATCCGCAGGCGAGCCTCGTCTCGCTCAAGGAGCTCCTCGAGCACTACCCGCAGGACAAGGAGGGGCTCATCGTTCCCCTCGGGAAGACGGTCACGGGGGAGCCGTTCTTCGCCGACATCTCCGATATGCCCCACCTCCTCATCGCGGGGGCGACGGGGAGCGGGAAGAGCGTCTGCATCAACACGATCATCTGCTCGCTCCTGTTCCACCATACGCCGGCCTCGTGCCGGTTCATCCTCGTCGATCCCAAGCGCCTCGAGCTCATCGCGTACAACGATATTCCGCACCTCCTTCACTCCGTGATTACGGAGGCGAAGACGGTGCTCAAGATTCTCCAGTGGCTCACGGTCGAGATGGACCGCCGGTACAAGCTCCTCGCCTCGGTCGGCGTGAAGAACATCCAGGGCTTCAACCGCAAGGTCGCCGAGGAGGAGGTGCTCCACCCCGATACGCAGGAGAGGCTGTCGCGCCTGCCGTACTACGTGACGATCATCGACGAGCTCGCCGACATCATGGTGCTCATGGGAAACGAGATCTACCCGCCGATCACCCGGCTGTCGCAGATGGCCCGCGCGATCGGCATCCACCTCGTCTTCGCGACGCAGCGTCCGTCGGTCGACGTCGTCACCGGTCTCATCAAGGCGAATTTCCCCTCGAGGCTCGCCTTCCAGGTGACCTCGAAGACCGACTCGCGCACGATCCTCGACGCGAACGGCGCCGAGAAGCTCCTCGGCAACGGCGACATGCTCTACCTGCCCAAGAATCTCCCGCACCCGATCAGGCTGCAGGGCGCCTTTATCTCCGAGGCCGAATCGGAACGCGTGACCTCCTACTGGAAAAAGTTCGCCCGCGGCGAGGAGACGCTCGATCTCGCCGACGAGGCGCCGCTTACCTCCGACGACGATGCGCCGATCGACGACGAACTCTTCCAGAAGGCGCGGGAGCTCGTCGTCATCCATCAACAGGGCTCCATTTCCCTTCTCCAGAGGCGCCTGCGGGTCGGCTACGCGAGGGCGGCCCGCCTCATCGACATGCTCGAGCAGGCGGGCGTCGTGGGGCCCTTCGAGGGGAGCAAGGCCCGGCGGGTTCTCGTGAGCCGCGAGAAGTACGATGAAAGCTGAAGCTCCGGTCCGCCGCGGGACATACTCCTTTTTCAATCTCGGATGCCCGAAAAATCTCGTCGACGCTGAACGTGTCGCGGCTTCGCTCGAGGAGGCCGGCTGGAGGAGCGCCCCGGCTTCGGCCGAGGCGGAGCTTCTCGTCGTCACGACGTGCGCCTTCATCGCGCACGCGATGGAGGAATCGGTCGAGGAGATCCTTCGCGTCGGCGCCGCCAAGCGCCCCGGGCAGATCCTTGCCGTGCTCGGGTGCCTCGTTTCGCGCGAGGCGTCCTCGCTCGGGAAGCTGCTCCCGGAGGTCGACGTCTTCTGCGATGTCGGCGAAATGGGCACCCTCGCGGAGAAGCTCGCCGCCGGCTCGCTCGGCCGGAAAGGGGCGGCCGCATCGAAGCCTGCGGGGCACCCGGATGGAGGCGTCGCGCGGTCTCTTTCCGGACGGAGGCTCTTCACGCCGCCGCACATCGCGTATCTCAAGATCGCCGAGGGCTGCTCGAACCGCTGCAGCTACTGCATGATTCCCTCGATCCGGGGGGACCTCGCGAGCAGACCGAAGGCGGAGATCCTGGCCGAAGCGGCCGCGCTCGCGGCGGCGGGCGTGAGGGAGCTCGTCGTCGTGGCCCAGGACACGACCGCCTGGGGGCTCGAGCGCGACTGGAATGAGAATCTCTATGATCTTCTCGAGGCGCTCGCCGACGGCGCACGGTTCGACTGGGTCCGTCTCATGTATCTGCATCCGGCCCACGCGGACGCCGGCCGGCTCGTGTCGCTCATCAAAGGGGGCGCGATCTGCCCCTACCTCGACATACCGATCCAGCACGTCTCCGACGCGATTCTCGAGCGGATGGCCCGGCCGTACCGCAGACGCGATCTCGAGACGCTCTTCGAGACCTTGAGGTCTTCTATCGACGATCTCGTTCTCAGAACGACGGTGATGACCGGTTTCCCGGGGGAGACGAAGGCCCATTTCAACGAGCTCATCGATTTCCTCGAGGAGGTCTCGTTCGACCACGTAGGTGTCTTCGCCTATTCCCCCGAGCGGGGAACGAGCGCCATGGCGCTCCCTCGCAGAATTTCCCGGCGCGTCGCACACTCGCGCGCGGACGAGCTTCTCGACGTGCAGATGGACATTTCGCAGGAGCGCCTGCGCGCCCGGCTCGGGAGCGAGCTCGCGGTTCTCGTCGACGCGGCGCTCGCCCCGGACGAGCGGCCGCACCGGAACGTCGCCTCGGTGGGGAGGTTCTACGGGCAGGCGTACGAGATCGACGGTGTCACCTATCTCAAAGGGAACGTCGGTTCGCCCGGCAGGTTCGTCCGCGCGCGAATCATCGAAGCGCAGGCGTACGATCTCATCGCGGAGCCCTCGCATCTCTAGATCGAGGCGCCGCCGTCCGGGGCAAGGCGGGCGATTCTTCAGGATTTCCATTGATTTTTCTTATGCAATTGGGGATGATTATTAAGGTTATCGAAATTTTTCGGGCGTGCGGCGGAGGCGGTTCGGGGTGTCCAACACGGCGGAGGTGCCATCAGGTGTCCATAATCATGCGTAACAGGAGACTTCTCAAGGCCACGTGCACGATTTGTCTCATCGGCATTCTCGGTGTCGATCCCCTTTTCGCGGCCACCGCGGAGCCGCACGCGCGAATACTCACGAATCTCGAGATCATCGATAGGCTGTCGTCCGAGGCGGTAGTGGACATCATCGCCGGGCTCGGTCCCGACGAGCGCGGAGAGACGATTCTCCTGAACAAGGCGAAATCGGCCGGCACCGTGGATTTCATGCTCGAGAACGCCTTTGTGAAGGAGACCCATACGGCAGGTCTCAGGGTCGCGGTCGAGGGCCCGAATATCACCGTGAACGGGAAGTACCGGCTCGCGTACCAGATTATCCATCTGTCCATATCGTATCCGCGGAGCTCGAGAAAATGGTGGTTCGGACCGCGCAAGGTCGCTCGCGCGGCGCAGGCGGACGTCTTCGCGCAGCTCATCGATGTCGCGACGGGGGACGTTCTCTGGGTGCGGGAAACCCACAAGCAATACAACGATACGATCGACTACTCCCGTCTCAGAGAGGTCGAGGACGCCCAGTACGATTTCACGAGGCCGCCGCACAGCGAGTTCAGGATGACGAGGCTCTTCGAACCGCTCGTCGTCGGAGGAATCGTGGTCGGTCTCGTGTATCTCTTTTTCTCGAATCAGAGCAACAAGTAGCATGGTGCTCGGAAGGGCTGTAGCGATGCGTTCCTGTCGCGGCGCGCGATGCTCCGCGGCGCTCCTCCTGATCGTGCTCCTCACGGCGGGCGCGTGCGGGCGCGAGTCGATTCTCGACAAGGCGACGAAGGAGTATGAGGCGGGCCGCTACCGGGAAGCGGTTTTCGCCATCCGGCACCACGTCAAGATGGGTGGAGAGGCTTCCGCCGAGCTTCTTTTCCTGTTCGGAAAGGCATGGCTCAAGGTGGGGAGCGAGGCGGAGGCGCAGAGCGCCTTCGAGGACTGCCGGAAGAAGGACGCCTCGTACGGACCGAGAGTCGCGGAGTTTCTGCGGGACGAGGCGGTCGTGGCTCTCAAGGCGTCCGATGAGGCGCGAGGGAAGCGGATAATGCTTCTCGCGCTGAACTTCCAGGGCGGTCTCGATTTCGGCGAGTACGATTGTGTTGCGGCCGGGCTCTACCTCGACCGGCGGGAGTTCGACGCGGCGATCGCATATCTGGGGCGATATCTCAAGGATTTCCCGGAGGCGCCGGGCGCCGCGGGGGCGATGATCGAGCTGGCATCCGCGTACGAGAGGAAGGGGGATACCGGCGAGGCGATCTCGCTCTACCGGAAGTTTCAGGAACGCTACCCGCGGAGCAGGCTTGCCTCCAACGCGGTCTGGGAGCTCGAGAGTCTCCTCCTCAGGGAGGCGGAGGCGCTGTACGACAAGGGCGAGGTGGCCGCGGCCGAATCCGTTCTCGTGGAGCTCGCCCCGGTTGCGGGGAGCCCGCTCGTGAAGGAGCGGACGAATTTTCTCCTCGGCGAGCTGAGCGAGAAGCGGGGAGACGCGAGCGGCGCGGTTCGCTACTACCGCGAGGTTGTGAATTCGGGGTCGAGCGGGAGGCTCGTTGAAAAGGCAAAGGAGAGAATTGAAAAACTCGAGATGCCGAAGAGGCGCCGGTAGGGTGCGTGTCGTGTCGGTGGCGCTCGCGCTCGTGGGTCTACTCGTCGCCTCGTGCGGCGGGCCGTACACGCCGAAGAAGATGAATCTCGCGAGCGACAAGCTCGCCGTCGCGAACGCTCTCTTCGAGAAGCGCGACTTCGGGCGCTCTGCGCTCGAATACAAGGATTTCCTCGGGACCTTCGCGGGGGACGAACGGAGCGACTACGCGCAGTTCCGGCTCGCTGAATCGTACCGGCTCGACAAGGAATACGCCCTCGCCGAGGTCGAATACCAGATTCTCATCAACGACTACGGGTACAGCGAGTACGTGGACGACGCCTTCTTCCTCGAGGGATTGTGCGCGTTCAGGCAGGCTCCGCGGGCCGAGCGCGACCAGACCAAGAGCTACGATGCGCTCGACCGCCTGAACCGGTTCCTTCAGCTCTTCCCGACGAGCCCGCGGGTCGCCGAGGCGCGCGCGACGATCCACGATATACATTCGAGACTCGGGAAGAAGGATTTTCTCAGCGCGAAACTCTATTTCTCGAAGAAGGCCTATGACGCCTCCCTCATCTACCTGAACAAGATCATCGATCTCGATTCCGCGACGGTGTGGACGGCACGGAGCCTGTACTATCGGGCCCGTATCGAGGAGAAACGGGGGGACCCGGCCGGGGCCGCCGGGGACTACCGGAAGGCGCTTGCCGTGAAGGAGGCCTTTTCCGAGCGGCAGGACGCCGAGAAGCGTCTCAAGCTCGTGGACTCTCATGCGACAGGAGCACCAAAAAGGGATGGCGGCTGAGCGGGAGAAGATCGGTCTCTTCGGCGGCTCGTTCGATCCGATCCATACGGGGCACCTCATTCTCGCGCAGGTCGCCGTGAACGTCGCGGGGCTGTCGCGCATCCTGTTCATCCCGACGGCGGCACCGCCCCACAAGCGCGGCGCTGCCATCACCGGCATCGAGACGAGGGCCCGCATGGTGAAGCTCGCGATCGCGGGGAACCCGCGGTTCGAGCTCTCGCGCGTCGAGGCTTCCCCGGGGGTTTCGTATACGTACCGGACGGTGCGCTCCTTCGCCGCGCAGGGCTATGGGAAAGAGGAGATCCATCTCCTGATCGGGAGCGACAGCCTCGAGGAGATCGATCAGTGGCGCAGGCCGGACGAAATCTTCTCTCACGCGACGATTCTCGTCATGCAGCGGCCGGGGTACGAGCGTATGCCGGCGCTCCCGAGCGAAGCGGCGGTCATCGTCATGACCTCGGGCGCCAGCGCGATATCGGCGCGCTCCATCCGCGAGCTCGTCCGGGAGGGGAAATCGATCCGGTACCTCGTTCCCGATGCAGTGGAGCGGTTCATCGCGGCGAATTCCCTCTATGGCGCGAAAACGTGATATGAAATCTCGCGAGAATCTTTTCATCGTGGACGGGCACGCGCTCGCGTACCGGGCTCACTTCGCCCTCATCAGGAATCCTCTCATCAACTCCAAAGGGGAGAACACGAGCGCGGCCTTCGGTTTCACCCGTATGCTGCTTCTTCTTCTCAAGAAATACGACCCGCGCTATCTCGCCGTGGTCTTTGACAGCGGCGAGGAGACGCCTCGCCACCGGGAGTTCCCCGGCTACAAGGCCCATCGGCCGGAGATGCCCGACGATATGGTCCGCGAGCTCCCGTGGATATTCGAGGTGACCGAGGCGCTCGGCGTCAAGGTCATCCGGGAGCCGGGGATCGAGGCGGACGATCTCATCGCGACCCTCGCGCGCAAGGCGAACGCGGCGGGGCTCGACGCGACGATCGTGACGGGGGACAAGGATTTCTTCCAACTTCTGTCGGATCGCATCAAGATCATACGGCCCGAAAAGGGCACGGCCCTCGAGGAGGAGGTCGGCCCCGAATTCTGTCTGGAACGCTTCGGGCTCGCGCCGGCCCAAACGGTCGATCTTCTCTCACTCATGGGCGACAGCTCGGATAATATTCCGGGAGTCAAGGGGATCGGCGAGAAGACGGCGCTCAAACTGCTCCATGATTTCGGCTCCCTCGATGCGCTCTACGCGCGCCTCGACGAGGTGAGCCCCGCCCATCTCCGGGAGAAGCTGCGGCAGGGGAAAGAGAGTGCGCTTCTCTCCCGCGAGCTCGTGACGCTCAGAGAGGTCGCGCTCGAATTCTCGCTCGCGGCGTTTTCCGTCGGCTCGCCGGACGAGGAGAGGTTTGCCGGCCTCATGCTCAGGCTCGAGTTTCACCAGATCCTGAAGGAGCGTTCAGGCGCGCAAACGGCGCAGGACGCGCTCACGGCGTACACGGTCGTCCGCGAGGACGGACTCGCCTCGCTCGGGCGCGATCTCAGCAAGTCGAGGGAATTCGTGTTCGACGTCGAGACGA
This sequence comes from Candidatus Krumholzibacteriaceae bacterium, assembly GCA_036511215.1. Classification (GTDB taxonomy): domain Bacteria; phylum Krumholzibacteriota; class Krumholzibacteriia; order Krumholzibacteriales; family Krumholzibacteriaceae; genus SSS58A. The sequence goes on along the minus strand of DATCCP010000140.1, from coordinate 2,926 downwards.
CTTCCGTCGATCCGATGAACGCCGGGCTCGTCGGAATATCGTTCTGCACGCGGGAGGGCGCGGCATCGTACGTCCCCGTCGCCGTGGGAGCCGCGCGGGAAGAGGGGCTCTTCAGCGCGGACGCGCTCACGGGGGTCTCCCTCGCGCGCGTCCGCGAAGCGCTCGGAGGCGTCCTCGCCGACGAGGGAATCGCGAAGGTCGGACACAACATCAAGTTCGACTGTCTCGTGCTCGAGGCGCACGGCATCGCCGTGGGCGGTGTGGCCTTCGACACGATGATCGCCTCCTACTGCCTCGACCCCGAGCGGCGGTCGCATTCCCTCGACAACCTCGCGCTCGAGTTCGCGCGGCACCGGAAGATCGCCTATGCCGAGCTCTTTGCGCGGGGGGACCGCGCGAAGGACATCAGGACGGTGCCGGTCGAAAGGCTCGCCGCCTACTCGTGCGAGGACGCCGACTACACGATGCGCCTCAAGGCGATCTTCGAGCCGAGCCTCGCCGGGCTCGGTTTCGAGAAGCTCTTCAGGGAGGTCGAGATGCCGCTCTGTCTCGTCCTGAAACGGATGGAGCAGGAAGGGGTCGCGATCGACGCCGCGAGGCTCGCTGCGCTGTCCGAAACGGTCACGGCGGACCTCGGCCGCCTCACCGGCGAGATACACCGGCTCGCGGGGGAAGAGTTCAACATCAACTCGAACAAGCAGCTCCAGCGGATTCTCTTCGAGAAGCTCGGCCTCGGAACGGCTCGAAAGACCAAAACGGGCTTCTCGACCGATGAGGACGTGCTCACCGAGCTTGCCCGGAGCCACCCGATCGCGCTCAGCATCCTCGAGCACCGTCAGCTCTCGAAGATGAAGAGCACATATATCGACGCGCTGCCGCGCCTCGTGAATCCTCGGACGGGGCGCATCCACACCTCCTTCAACCAGACGGTGACGGCGACGGGCAGACTCTCGTCGAGCGACCCGAACCTGCAGAATATCCCGATACGGGCGGAGCTCGGGCGGACGATCCGGAGCGCCTTCGTGCCTCGCCGCGGCGACCTCCTCATGGATGCCGACTATTCGCAGATCGAGCTCCGGATCATGGCGCATCTGTCGGGGGATGCGGGGTTCATCGATACCTTCCGCGAGGGAGGAGACATCCATACGCGGACCGCGGCGCGCGTGTTCAATGTGGCGGAGGGGGAGGTGACGGCCGCCATGCGCGCACGCGCAAAGACGATCAATTTCGGCGTCATCTACGGCATGGGGCCGCGGGGGCTCTCGAGCCAGCTCGGCATACCGGTCGATGAGGCGAAGCGGTTCATCGACGAGTATTTCGAGAAGTACCCCGGCGTGAAAAGGTACATCGACGCCGCGATCGCCGAGGCGCGGCGAAAGCGTTTCGCCGAGACGCTCCTCGGCCGCAGGCGGTACCTCGGGGCGATCGACAGCGAGGATCAGCGGGTGAAGAGCTTCTCGGAGCGGATCGCCGTCAACATGCCGATCCAGGGGACGGCCGCCGATATGATAAAGATCGCGATGATCGGCATCGACCGGGACATCTCGGGATTGGGGCTCCGGAGCCGGATGATACTCCAGGTCCACGACGAGCTCGTCTTCGAGATAGCGCCCGGCGAGCGCGAGACGATGGAGACACTCGTGCGGGAACGCATGGAGTCGGCGCTCGCGCTCGATGTTCCCGTCCGCGCCGATATCGGGTTCGGGTCCAACTGGCTGGAGGCGCATCGATGAGGGTTCCCGTCATCGGGGTCACCGGTCCCATCGCCTCGGGCAAGACGACGGTCGCCCGGCTCATGGCGGGCGACTGCGGCGCGCTCATCGACTGCGACGAGCTCGGTGCGCGTGCGCTCGAGGCGGCCGACGTGCGGAAGAAGCTCGTCGCCGCCTTCGGAGCGCGGATCCTCGACCCCCGGGGGAAGGTCTCGCGGCCCAGGCTCGCGCGGCTCGTTTTCGCGAGCGACCGCGATATCGACCGTCTCAACCGCATCGTTCGTCCCCGCCTCAAGAGGATTATCACGGACGAGGTGCTCAGGCGCCGCGCGGAAGCGCCGTACATTGTCCTTGATGCCGTGCTTCTTTTTCAGTATAAATTCAGGTTCAAAGTGGATTTCACCGTGGCGACGCGGGCATCCGGCGCGAGCCGGCTCGCGAGAATCATGCGCCGGGACGGTATCTCGCGCGCGGAGGCGCTCGCGCGCATCGAGCGCCAGCGGGGGCTCGAGGGCGGTTGGGCGAAGGCCGACGTCGTAATCGCCACGGACGGTCCGCTCGCGCGTGTGCGAAGCGAGGTCGGGCGGATCCGCGAGAGATTTCTCGCGAAGCGACAGGCGAATCGGAGGAAGGCACGATGGAAGAGAAACTCACGTACCGGGAGATAGAGGAGCAGGTGCTCGGCATGGAGCGGCAGCTCGCGGGGCTGCGCGATTGCCTTTGACCCGGAGGGAATGCAGAAAGAAGTAGCCGGCATCGAGAAGGAAATGGAGAAGGGCGGCTTCTGGGACGACCGGGAGCGCTCGGAGGGGTACGTCTCGCGGCTCAAGGAGCTCAAGGGGAAGATCGATCCGCTGAGAAACCTCGAGAACGACATCAGGCAGCTCAAGGAGCTCGTCTCGATGGATGGGGGTTCGGACGACTCTTCGATGCTTGACGACCTCGCGGCCGAGCTTCCCGCCGTGCGGAAGCGGCTCGGGGATTACGAGCTCCGCATTCTTCTGTCGGGGGAGAATGACCGGGGCAACGCCCTCATGAACATTCACCCGGGAGCGGGCGGCACGGAGTCCCAGGACTGGGCGGAGATGCTGCTGAGGCTCTACCGGAAATACCTCGAGCGGGGCGGATTCAGCTATCACCTCCTCGATCTTCAGCCCGGGGACGAGGCCGGCATCAAGAACGCGACGCTCGAGATCGCGGGGGAGTACGCGTAC
>DATCCP010000139.1:0-4004 GCA_036511215.1 Candidatus Krumholzibacteriaceae bacterium | reverse complement strand
ACCCTCCATCCGGAATAATGGCCTATTGCATTATAGGTAAACGAAATACCAGACGTCTGCGAGCGGATGGACAGACGGCGTCCTACGCGCCGAACCACGCACACGCCTGATTTCGTCTGCGACGTATTGCGAATTACATGCTTTTGGATGAGGTTGATCGCGTCCGCGACGCGGCGCGGCGCCCGTCGAGAGACGCCTAGATCGTGTTGCCGCTCAGTCGGCTGAACCGCTCTATCGCCCTGAAGAGATCCGCATGAGCCGCGGTGAAAGCGACGTTTCTTCGATCCATCACGATCCGCGCCGTTTCGATCGCGGGCTCGAGCTCGCATCGCGTGAACACCGGCTCGACGAGCCATGTGAAGCTCGGTACGAGCTTCGGCGGAAATCCGACCGAGACGACGTTCGCGTTGAAGCCGACGACCGTGCCCGTGTTGAGCCGGGAATTGATCGCGATCTTCGAATGGTCGCCGATCGTCGCGCCGAGAAAGCGGCGCCCCGTCTCCCGCATGCGCCCGGCGCTCCACGATCTCACGAGGCCGTAGTTGTTCTTGAGGTCGCTCGTGCAGCTTCCCGCCCCGATATTCACCCATGAGCCGGCGTACGAGTGCCCCATGAACCCCTCGTGCTGCTTGTTGCCGAACGGCGCGAAGATGCACTCCCCTATTTCGCCGCCCACCCGGCATTGTCTGCCAATCGTTGTGCCGTGCCCGATTCTCGCGCCGCCGCGAATGATCGAACCTTCTCCAATGGCGCACGGGCCGTAGATGATCGCGTTCGGCTCGATACGGACACCGTTCGCGACGACGATCGCGCCTTCGCTCGCGTCGAGAACGGTCCCCGACCGCACCTCGACGTTCGCGCCGATCACGATGTCGTTTTCGTTGATGAGCTCGACCCCCTTGAAGAGCTCGGTCTCCGGGGCGGTTCCGCGAAGCGGACTTTTCTGAAAATCATCGATGATGCAGCTCCGGTTTTCGCCGATGAGCTGCCAGCACTGCGACAGGAGCCGCACGTTCGTCTCGTTCAGCTTCACGCCGTTCTGCTGCGCCCACTTGCCAAGCGCCCTGCTCCGCGCGGCGTCTTTTCCCCCGTCCCCCTCCTCCCTCGGCTTTTCCACCTCGGCCGAGGAGGCGCGCTTGATATCGTGGATCGCCTCTTCGACGAGCGCGTCCCCGAGAGGAGCGCCGATATACGCCGCGAAAGAGACGGCGCGTTCACCCGAGAGCCGCGCGGCGACGAGGATCCCTTTCTTCTGGAGAACGGTCCCGCTCTCGAGGCTCTCGCAGAGCTCGCCGAGCTCGTTCCCGTAGGCGAGAAGCCGCCCGTTCAGAAAGAGGATCTCCCCGTCCGGAAGCTCGTTCACGCGCGCCCTCCGCGATGGGTCGCGCGCCTCTTCCTCGATGACAACCGGCGCGAGATAGGGCCGGCAGAGAAGCACGAGCGACTCCGCGCTCACCTCGTCGCCGAGCCGCGCGCGGAGGCTTTGCGTTCCGATGCTCAGGTCGAACACCGGTCGGCCAAGAGAAAGCGGAAAAAAATTGGAATAGCGTTCATCTTCGAAGATGCATAGAACGGGAGGCAGCGAGCTTCTGTCCATACCGGCCGGCCTGTCTCGCGCCGGAGCCGCCGCAGCTTCACACCTGCGGCGTCCACCGGGCGGATATTATCAAAATAAAAAAATGGTGGAGTTGACGGGGATCGAACCCGTGGCCTCTTGACTGCCAGTCAAGTGCTCTCCCAGCTGAGCTACAACCCCATGTAGATATATGGTATCATTGATAGAACGCCTCAAGTCAAGGCCAAATTTGGCCGGATTCGAGTATTGACGGCATCATGCAAAGACGATATCTTCTAATGCCAATAGGACTTTCGCGCGCGTGCCGGAGTGGTGGAATTGGTAGACGCAGGGGACTCAAAATCCCCCGGGGCTTGGCTCCATGAGGGTTCGATTCCCTCCTCCGGCACCATTTGATTTCCCAATACGCCGCTCGGGAGTTTGCGCTTGACCGTTCGCCAGGCGAACCGTAGGATGAACACGTTTATGCGAAGGAGGTCGGCCATGTTCGTCGCTACCGGGAACACGTTACGGCACCGCCGGATGACGCTTCTGTTCGGAACGATCACCGCGGTGCTTTTCTTTCTGTTCGGCTGCGTTCCGGTGTCTTACGAGTCGGCCGCAGGTACGCAGGATGTGAACGATGATGTTAGCTACCTTGCCACATACGGCGATTGGCAAACCCTCGCGCCATACGGGATGGTGTGGTGCCCGAACGTCGTCTCGGATTGGCAGCCGTTCTCCTATGGACACTGGACATGGTCGGACGACGGTTGGGCATGGGTATCTTACGAGCCGTTCGGGTGGCTCGTCTATAACTACGGCAACTGGTACTACGGTCAAGAAATCGGCTGGTTCTGGGTTCCCGGCGACACGTGGTCGCCGGCACAGGTCGAATGGTACTCCTTCGGTGATTACTCCGCGTGGGCCCCTCTACCCCCACCGAACGTTTTCTGGCCCGACCCCTGGGAAGGGAACGGGGGTAATGTCTGGGTCATTGTCAACGTCAGCCACCTCACGGACGAGAATGTCGGCCGCCGCAGGCTCAAGACGCCCGTCTCCCGCGCTATCGTCGAGCGGGAAGGCCTCGTGAAGCGCCCGCCCGCGATTGAGCGGGTTCAATTACTCGAGAAGAGAACGATCCAACCGGTGAGGATTGAGAAGCGGCGTGTCGAAATTCGCCCTCAGGCGCCTCAAGCGCCGCCCGAAGCTGTCCGCAAACAGAATCCCGAGATTCGTCCACGGGCGCCTCAAGCGCCGCCTGAATCCCTGCGCACGCAGAAGCCATCGCGGGAGCGCATGGTCCTGCCCCAGGCCGACAAGCGCAAGGTGCAGCGGAACCAGCCGAAGGTGGAGCGCGAGGTGCTCGTGCCGAAACGCCCCATCACTCCGGACCGCCAGGGGCAGGACACCGCGCCGGATAGCACGAAGAAGTCGGACACGCGCTGACCGCGCGCCGCTTCGTCGCGTGCGTCCGCCGGCCCGAGCGAGCGGATGTCCGATAGAACCGGAGAAGGCCGTCATGGAATGCGCAATAATAACGACCTACCGCTGCAATGCGAAATGCTGCATGTGCCAGGCGTGGCAGAATCCGAGCAAGGCATCCGAGGAGTTCGATCCTCAGATCCTCCGGAAGATTCCCGCCGGCATGAAGCGCCTCAATATCACGGGCGGCGAACCGCTCCTCCGCAAGGACCTCATGGAGATCGTCTACATCCTCGACGCGAAGACAAACCGGCTCGAGATCAGCACGAACGGGTATTTCTACGAACGGCTCGAGGAGACCGCCCGCTTCCGCACCCGCGCATCACCGTCCGGGTGAGCATCGAGGGGCTTCCGGCGACGAACGACCAGCTGCGGGGAATCCCCGACGGTTTTGACCGGGCGATGCGCGGGATTCTGCGGCTCAAGCGTCTCGGGCTCGAGGATATAGGCTTTGCCATGACGATATCGGGCGAGAACTGCCGCGACCTCATCGAGGTATACACGCTCGCCGCCTCGATGGGCATCGAGCTTGCCAACGCGGTCGTTCACAACTCATTCTACTTCTACAAGAGCGACAACGAGATCAAGAACGTCGACGAGGTGGACGAGCGTCTGTGCCGCTTCATCGAGGCGCTCCTTCACTCCCCACGCTCGTCCCTCAGAAAGCGCGCAAAGGACTGGTTCAGGGCGTACCTCAACCTCGGACTCCTGTCGTACGTGCGGGGCGACAAGCGCCTCATCCCCTGCGGCGCGGGCACCGATACATTCTTTGTCGACCCGTGGGGGCGCGTGCTCGCCTGTAACGGCTCGGCCGAACCGTGGGTGATGGGAGATCTCAACACTCAATCGTTCGATGATATCTGGAACGGCGAGCCGGCGCGGGAAATTCGCGCACGGGTAAGCTCATGCGACCGCAATTGCTGGATGACCGGCACCGCCGTCCCGGCCATGCGGCGCGCGCCGG
>DATCCP010000138.1:0-2540 GCA_036511215.1 Candidatus Krumholzibacteriaceae bacterium | reverse complement strand
AAAAGATAACGATGCCGATCCCGTAGAGGAGGGCCGATTTGTGCTCTACGCCAGCGGCACGCAAAGCGTCCCGCCCGAACAGCTCCAGCATGCCGAACACCGCCCCGAAAATGAGCACGAGCAGGAGCTTTTCGTACTTCCTCAAGCCTTGCTGCGGCGCCTGAGCGCCCGTGTCTTTATTGTCCTGCACTCGGCACCTCCGAAAATCGACCGTCAGAGCTCGCGCCAATTCCCTGAATAATAGCACAATCTCCCTTTGGCACATGAGGAAAAAGTGGCAGATGGAGATGCAACGCACGTCATTGAAAAAAATGGTGCCCCCGAGACGATTCGAACGTCCGACAAACGGTTTAGGAAACCGCTGCTCTATCCATCTGAGCTACGGGGGCACGAGGCAATGATCCCTAACTTATGAACCGGCGTGCCGCGAGGCAAATGAAATCGCTCTCTTCAGAACTGCATCAGGCTGTATACGCTCCTGCCCTTGAGATTGTTCCTGCCGTTGAGAGCCGTGAGCTCTATGAGAAACGCGAGCTCATCCACGATGCCTCCCTGGCGTTCGATGAGGCGCGCCGCAGCCGCCGCCGTCCCTCCGGTCGCCAGAAGATCGTCCATGATGAGGATCCGGTCCCCCTTCGAAACGGCGTCGATGTGCATTTCGATAGCCGCCTCTCCGTATTCGAGCGAGTATTTCTCATGGATCGTTTTCCAGGGAAGCTTCCCCGGCTTTCTCATGGGGATGAACCCGATTCCCATCTTGTAGGCGACAACGGACGCGAAGATGAAGCCGCGCGATTCGACCGCCGCGACCTTGTCGATCGGTCTTCCCTTGCAGTGCTTGTAGAGGCTGTCGCAAAGCTCCTTGAAGACGTTCGGCTCGAGGAGCGCAGGCGTAATATCCCGAAAGACGATGCCGAGCTTGGGAAAGTCCGGGATCGCGCGTATGTACTTTTCAAGGGACTCGCTCATCGTTCCTCCTTGTGACCCGTCCGTGATTTGCGGTCCGGCTCGAGCAGGATCCGAAGCTTGCGAAGTGCCCGCACCTCGAGCTGGCGCACGCGCTCCCGGGAAACCTTGAGCTCCTCCCCCGTCTCGGCGAGCGTGTGCGGCTCGCCGTCATCAAACCCGAACCTGAGGCGAAGGATGAGCCGTTCCCGGTCCGAGAGACGCTCCATGAGCTCCGCAAAGCCCTCATGCTCCATCTGCTGGAGAATGATCTTTTCGGGGTCCGTCCCGGCCGTCGGCTCGATCGCGCGTGCGAGCTGCGTGTACGAGTCGAGGCTGCTCGCGAGGTCGAGGGCGCGTATGTTCTCGACAAGCTCCTCGAGCATGCGGTAGCGCTTGAGAGAGATTTTGAGGCGCTTTGCCTTCTCCTGCCCCGTGAGCTTTTCGCTGTCCGGCTCCTGTGCGAGGAAGACATAGCGCGTCATGAGCTGAAACACATGGATCGGAATGCGGATCGTGCGCGAGGAGTCCGAGATCGCGCGAACGATCGCCTGCCGGATCCACCACGAGGCGTAGGTGCTGAACCTGAAACCCTTCTCCGGGTCGAATTTGCTCACGGCCTTGATGAGGCCCAGGTTCCCCTCCTCGACGAGATCGAGGAAGGGCACGCCGTACGTCGAGAACGACCGGGCGATCGTAATGACGAGCTTGAGATTCGCGACGATGAGCTTCTTTCGCGCCTCGAGGTCTCCCGCGCGCGCCAGGCGCGCAAGCTCGACCTCCTCCCCTGCGGAAAGCAGCGGATACCGGTTGATCTCCTTGAAGTAGCGCCTCTGGAGCTCATCGGGTTCGCGCTTCGATTCCATGGCCCCTATTATGACGTCATCGGCATGCGGGAATCAAGTCAAAGGTACGGCGCGGGATCGATAGCGACGCCGTTCACGCGCACCTCGAAATGAAGATGGACCCCCGTCGCGGTGCCGCGCTTGCCGGCGCGGCCGATCGTGGCGCCGGCCCCGACCCGGTCTCCCTTCCTGACGCATGCATAGAAAAGGTGCGCGTACAAGGTGACGATGCCGGCGCCGTGATCGACCATCACGACGTTTCCGTACCCGCGCTGTCGTCCGGCGAATACGACCGTACCGCCCGCGGCCGCGAGAACCTCCTCCCCCGCGCTCGCCTTGATGTCGATGCCATCGTGCCGACGGGCCCGCGGGCCCGGGTCTGCACTCGTCCCGAAGGGGCTTATGACGCGACTGCGGGTGAAGTTCTGAAGGGGGGGAGCAAGCTTGATCCGGAGCGCAGGCATGCCTTCTGCATGGGAAACGGTTGCGGGGCCGCCGCCTCGCTCCTCAATGGGGTGCGTGCGGAACTTCGGCGCGGGTGTGCACGCCGCGAGAGCGAAGCAGGCGATCATGGTGAAGGGAATGAGAAAGGGGCGCATGAATAATATGGTCGGGGCGAGTGGAGTTGAACCACCGACCTCCTGGTCCCGAACCAGGCGCGCTAACCGGGCTGCGCTACGCCCCGACCGGCACCTTAGGATAGCACTTTGCCGCGAACATCTCAATGGAATTTATTGTGCGCCGCGAGCG
>DATCCP010000137.1:0-5275 GCA_036511215.1 Candidatus Krumholzibacteriaceae bacterium | reverse complement strand
GCCCGCCTGCGGCGCGGAAAGGTTGCGATGTTTCTCTATCTCATACGCCACGGACAGACCGAGTGGAACAGGGAGCACCGCGTCATGGGGCGCACTCCCGTCCCGCTCAACGATGAGGGAAGGGCCGGGGTCGGGGAGCTCGCGCGCGCCCTCGAGGTGAAGAAGATTCCTATAATATACACGAGCACGGTCGAGCGGGCCTACGAGACAGCCCGCATACTCGCCGACGCCTGGGGCGCCGAGCTCCGCGAGGAGGAGCGTCTCAACGAGTCCCCGTTCGAGGGCTGGGTCGGAAGGTCCTATCACGACCTTCGCGACGACGAGGACTTCAAGCTCTACTTCGAGTCGCCGACGCGCTCGCGGTTCTCGGCCGGCGAAGGGATGATCGATATCCAGAAGCGCGCGCTCGCGGCGGTGTCGCGCATCGTGAACGAGGTCACGACAGGGAGGGCCGCGGCCGTCTCCCACTCGGACGTCATCAAGCCGGTGCTCGCGCACTACCTCGGCATGGAGCTCGACGCGATCCATCGGCTCTCGGTCGCGAACGCCTCCTCCTCGCTCGTCGACTTCAAGGAGACGCCGCCCCGGATCCGCTACATCAATTTCGCCCCCTGGCAGTGGCGCGACACGCCGTGAACGAATCCCGCGCCGCGGCCCAAGAATTGTATTGACGGTTTCCCGGCGGCGCGGTTACAAATAGTGGCGATGGTTCAAAGGTAGTTCCCCTGGTTTCCTGTCTCACCGTTTTCCACAAGGAGCGGCCCATGATCACGAATCCCCGCGAGGTCGTAGAATTTTCAAAATCGAAGGGCGCCGAGTTCGTCGACATCAAATTCATCGATTTTCCCGGCATGTGGCAGCATTTCACGATCCCCGCGGCGCGGCTCACGGAAGAGCTCTTCACCGAGGGGATCGCCTTCGACGGATCGAGCATCCGCGGCTGGAAGAACATCAACGAGAGCGACATGCTCGTCATCCCCGATCCGGCGACAGCGTTCATGGATCCGTTCTACCGCCACCCGACGCTCAGCATCATCGGCAACATCCACGATCCGATCACGAGGGAGCCGTACGCGCGCGATCCGCGCTACATAGCGCGGAAGGCCGAGCAGCATCTCGTGAGCACGGGGATCGCGGACCGCGCGTACTTCGGGCCCGAGGCGGAGTTCTTCATCTTCGACGACGTGCGCTTCGCGCAGGACGAGCACAGCGGCTTCTATCAGATCGATTCGGCCGAGGGCGCCTGGAACTCGGGGCGGGACGAGAGGCCGAACCTCGCGTACAAGGCGCGCTTCAAGGAAGGGTATTTCCCCGTGCCGCCGACCGATTCGCTCCAGGATCTCCGGAGCGAGATCGTGAAGAATCTCACCGCGTGCGGCCTCACGTGCGAGGTGCAGCACCACGAAGTGGCGACGGCGGGGCAGGGAGAAATCGGGCTTCGCTTCGACACGGCCGTGCGGATGGGTGACGGGGTGTCGATCTTCAAGTACGTCGTCAAGAACACGGCGCGTGCGTTCGGGAAGACCGCCACCTTCATGCCGAAGCCGATATTCCGCGACAACGGCTCGGGAATGCACTGTCACATTTCGCTCTGGAAGGGAAACAAGAACCTCTTTGCCGGCCCCGAGTACGGGGGGCTGAGCGAGACGGCGCTCTACTTCATCGGCGGGCTCATCGAGCACACGCACGCGCTCTTGGGCCTCACGAACGCCTCGACGAACTCCTACAAGCGGCTCGTGCCGGGGTTCGAGGCGCCGGTAAACCTCGCGTACTCGCAGCGGAACCGGAGCGCGGCGATCAGAATCCCCGTGGGCTCCGGGAAGAGCGAGGCGAAGCGCGTCGAGTTCCGCTGTCCCGACTCCACCGGGAATCCGTACCTCACCTTCGCGGCGATCCTCATGGCGGGGCTCGACGGGATCGAAAACCGCCGGCACCCCGGGGAGCCGCTCGACAAGAACATCTACGACATGCCTCCCGAGGAGCTCGTGAACGTGAAGAAGACGCTCCCCGACTTCCCGGCGGCGCTCGCGGCGCTCGGGGCGAAGCACGAGTTTCTCCTCAAGGGGGACGTTTTCACCGAGGACGTGATCCGCACCTGGATCGATTTCAAGCGGGAAAACGAGGTCATCCCGATGATGATCCGTCCGCATCCGTTCGAGTTTTGCCTCTACTTTGATATATAATGGGACGCGCATCGGCCGCGCGGTGCGCTCGCGAACGGACTCTCTAAAGATGAAACATCCGGTTCTCAAGAGATCAGCGCTCCCGGCCCCCCGGTACGGGGCGGGAGAGGATTGGATGACCTCCTTCGCCGGCGAGGTGAGGGAGGCCTACAAGGATTTCCTGAAAGGCCTCGAAAAACGCCACCGCGCGGGCGCATCCGGCGTCGAGACCGCCCGCGCCTGCTCCGCCGCGGTCGAGGTCGTCGTTCAGCACCTCCACGATTCGCTCCGGGAATGGACGGGGGCGAAGCTCCGCCGCGCTCCCGCCGTCGTCGCGCTCGGGGGCTTCGGGCGGCGCGAGCTCTCGCCGCGGAGCGACGTCGATCTCCTCTTTCTCTGGGACAAGAAGCCGGGGCCCGCGGGCACGGCGTTCGCGGGCTACCTCGTGCGGATGCTCTGGGATTCGGGGCTCGAGCTCGGACACTCGGTGCGCACGCTCCCCGAGCTCCGCGCGGCGCTCGAGCGCGACACCGACCTCATGACGGCCGTTCTCGACAGCCGTCTGATCTCCGGGGACGACGCGCTCAGGGACGAGCTCCACGCGATGCGGGACGGTATATGCGGGCGCGAGAGCGGCGAGCTCCTCAGGGTGAAGCTCGAAGAGACCCGCCGGCGCTGGAAAAAATACGGGTGGAGCTACCATCTCATCGAGCCGAACGTGAAGGAGAGCCCCGGGGGCTTACGGGATCACCAGATGCTCCGGTGGGTAGGGATGGCGCTTCCGTGGGAAGGCACGCTCGAGGGGCTCTACCGGCTCGCCATCATCGACCGCGGGGAGATCGCGGACATCCAGGGGGCGTTCGATTTTCTCCTGCGCACGAGGCACGAGCTTCATTTCCTCATGGGAACCAACTGGAACGTCCTCACGCTCGACCTCCAGCGCTCGGTGGCGAAAGGCCTCGCATACGCCGACGCGGGCGGGCTCTTGGCCGTCGAGCGGTTCATGCGCGACAGCTACTCGATGACGCGCTCCATTTACAAGCCGATCGAGCGCTTCCTCGAGGAGACTCGAGGGGAGGGCAATCTGCGAATCGTGGAGGGCTCCCTCTACCGGCGGGTCGGATCGCGCGGGCTCGGCCGGATCGATCTGCGCATGAGCGGTGCGCGAATGAAGACGGAGCCGCTTGCCCCCTTCAAGGAGCAGCTCCGCACGGGGAAACGGTTTTCGCCGCAGACGGAACGGCGCATTCGAAACGCCTTCAGGCCGGTCCGGCTCGGCGCGGCCGTCACGGCGCTGATGCGCAGGGAGTTCATCGAGCTCCTCGAGATGCCGGGGGAGAAGGCGCCCGTCATGCGGAGCATGCACGATCTCGGCGTTCTCAGGCATATCTTCCCGCCCTTCGACAGGCTCACGTGCCTCAAGAAATACGATCTCTATCACCAGTACACGGCGGATGAGCACAGCCTCCAGGCGGTCGCGAACCTCGACGAGCTCCTCGAGCACGAAGGGGGGCTCCTGCCGCGGATCCACGATGAGATCGCCGAGAGAACGGAGCTCGTGCTCGCCACCCTCCTCCACGACATCGGGAAGCCCAGTGTGCGCGGACACGCCCGCTCGGGGGCGCGTATGGCGGAACAGCTGCTCCGCGCGTTCCCCGTTTCCGCGCCTTCGCGCTCGCTCATCGTTTTTCTCGTGAAGAACCATCTCCTCCTCTCGCATTTCAGCCAGCGGCGGGACATGGAAGACCGCGACACCGGTCTCGAGTTCGTGCGGCACGTGAGGAACCACCGGAACCTCAAGCTTCTCTATCTCCTCACGTACGCCGATCTCAAGGCGACGGGGCCGAGCGTATGGACCGGCTGGAAGGAGAATCTCCTCGAGGACCTCTATTTCAAGGCGTCGAGGATGCTCGCGGACAAGTCCGGCTCCGGGGCCGCCTACCGGCGCGTCTTCGAGAAACGAAACGAGAAGATGATCGCTCTCTGCGAGACCGACGAGGAGCGCGCCGCGATGGAGGCGCATCTGTCGAGTCTTCCCGAGCGCTATGCGATGGTCGTCACGCCCGCGCGGGTCCGCGCCCATGTCGCGATGGTGGCGCGTCTTCGCGGGAGGAGCGCGATCGTCGAGATTCGGCGCCTCCAGCATTCGATCGAGCTCACCGTGTGCACGAAGGACCGTCCCTTCAGGCTCTCGCAGCTCTGCGGCGTCATCACGATCAACGATCTCAATATCCTCGGCGCCTTCGCGTTCACGCGGAAGGACGGGGTCGTGATCGACATCTTCCATTGCACCGGCGTCGACGGACGTCTCGCGCTCCCGGGGGAGGCCGCGGACAAGATCGAACGCGATCTCGCCGGAGTCCTCGGCGGCCAGATCGATCTCGACCGTGCATACGCCGCCCACGTCGAGCGCTGGAAGTGGCGCACCGCGAAGGGCGCCCGCGTCGCCACCGTCGTCGAGTTCGAGAACGACCTCTCGAGGGAGAGCACGATTATCGATCTCGCCGCCCGCGACCGGCCCGGCCTTCTCTACCGCGTCACGAGGATACTCTCCGAGGAGGGGCTCGATATCCAGAGCGCGCAGATCACGACGAGGGGGGAGACGGCGGCCGATTCCTTCTATGTGAAGACGCAGGGCGGCCGCAAGCTCGCTGATGCGGCGAAGATGCGAGAGATCAGGCTCCGGCTCAAAGCGGAGCTCGACGCGGGATCGTGAGGAGCCCTCTATCCGGTTCGTTCAAAGAAGTGATCGAATATTCCCCGCACATCGCGTTTGAGAACCTCGAGCCGCCCGAGGAACGGCCCCTCTCCCTTCACGATATCGCCGAACAGCCGGTCGAAATAGCTTTCAAAGAAATCCTCCCGCTCGGCGAGCGGCGGGCACAAGATGCCATGGAGCGCCGCCGCGTGCTCGATCGTCCAGAAGACGCGGTACGCGGCTGCGAGCGTCGCGGGGTCCTCGGCCTCGAGGAGCCCCGCATCACGCAGCCGCTCGAGCTCCTCGCGGCGCCCGGCGGGAGCGGCGGGCTCGACGAGCCCGAGGAGCCGCGCCGCGGAGAGCAGAAAATCGATGTCGTAGAGCCCGCCCGCGGCGTGCTTGACGTCCCACGCGC
>DATCCP010000136.1:0-18294 GCA_036511215.1 Candidatus Krumholzibacteriaceae bacterium | reverse complement strand
AACCGTATGGCAGTTCGACTTGACCGCGGCTTCCTTCGCGCGCGCCTGCATGTTGATGAAGTTCGGAATCGCTATCGCTGCGAGAATACCAATGATCACGACTACGATCATCAGCTCGATGAGGGTGAAACCCTTCTTATTCATCAGGCACCTCCTTGACATTCGCCTTTCAAAGCCATCGCTTTGATTCTCTTCTCTGTGGCGGCTACCGTGAACCGTATCCTTGTCTGTCTCGGCCCCGCCTGACCGTTCTTCAAAACAACTTCGCAAGGTCCGTGCCAAATGGAACCGGACCGCGACATCGCATATCTATCGGCTTGATTATGGGTTACGCGGCACCCCCTTTCCCTCTGTGAATTCCTGCCGTATCAAATTGCCAGCCTGGTCTCTCTCATTGCAATTCCGGCCCGAAACGGGCCGTATTCACTGATCCTTCAGCTTCTCCTGCGCGAGGCCGTAGCGTTGAATCTTGCGGTAGAGGGTCGAGGCGTTGATGCCGAGAATGGCGCTCGCCTTTTTCTTCTGCCAGTTCGTCTCCTCGAGCACCGAGACGAGGTACTCCTTCTCGAGCTCGTCCAGGGTCATCTGCGTCTCCTGCATGACGACCTTGCGGCGCTCCTGCGAATGGTGACGCACCTTGTCGGGGAGATCGTCGATCCGGAAATCGTCCCCCTCCTGGAGAATGCACGCGCGCTCGACGATGTTCTCGAGCTCGCGGACGTTCCCCGGCCAGTCGTAGCTCGAGAGAAGATCCATCGCTTCCTTCGAGACCGTCTTGCGCCGGCCGCTCCGCTCGGAGGCGATGTGGAGAAAATGGTCAACGAGGAGCGGGATATCGTCCCGCCGGTCACGCAGCGGAGGTATGACTACCGGAATGACGTTGAGACGGTAGTAGAGGTCCGCTCGGAACCGCTCCTCCTTGACCGCCTTCTCGAGATCGGCGTTCGTCGCCGCGATGAGACGCACGTCGACCTTGATCGGCGCCGTGCCGCCGACGGGGATGATCTCGCGCTCCTGCAGGACGCGGAGCAGCTTTACCTGAATCGCGAGCGTGGTCTCGCCGACTTCGTCGAGAAAGAACGTGCCGCCGCTCGCGACCTTGAACATGCCTTCCTTGTCGCGGATCGCGCCCGTGAAGCTCCCCTTCACGTGCCCGAAGAGCTCGCTCTCGAGGAGGTTCTCGGGGAGCGCGCCGCAGTTGATCGACACGAACGGGGCGCTCGCGCGGCCCGAACGGTAATGGATCGCCTTCGCGATGAGCTCCTTGCCCGTTCCGCTTTCGCCGGATATGAGGATCGTGCTGTCCGTGTCGGCAACCTTGTTCACGAGGTTGAACACGCTCTGGATCTCCTCGCTCTTGCCGATGATCTCCTTGAATTCGTCCTTCTTCTTGAGCTGTTTCTTGAGAAACACGTTTTCGCTCTTCACCCGGTGCATATCGAGGGCGTTCCGGATAACCATCTTTATCTCGTCGTTCTTCGCGCGCTTGATGAGGTAGTAGAACGCGCCCCGGTTGAGGGCGTCGATCGCCGTCTTCGTCGATGCGTACGCGGTCATGATGATCACCGGCAACGTCGGATTCGTCGCCTTTATCGCGCCCAGGAGCTCGATGCCGTCCATTCCTTCCATCCTGATGTCCGTGATGACGACGTCGAAGCTCGACTCCTTGATCTCCTGGAGCGCCTTCTTTCCGTTGTGCACGGTCTTGACGTCGTACCCCCCCTTCCGCAGCATGATGGACATATACTGGCACATGCTCTTTTCATCATCGACGATGAGAATCTTCTCTCCTGCCATGTAGCGTTACCCCCGAATTGAACACCCTTGAAATTGAACGCGCTAAAAACTGATGAATTCTTCCTGGAGAATTGTTTCCTGCTCCGCCCCCGCTCCCGAGTAGACCGGGAGGATAACCGAGAACAGCGTACCGCCCCCGGCGGCGCTCGCGACCCGGACGTGCCCGAGATGGCTCTCGACGATGCGCGAGACGATCGCGAGGCCGAGCCCCGTCCCCCCTTCCTTTGTCGTGTAGAACGGCTCGAATATGTGCGAAAGGACGTCCTTCGGTATCGCGGGACCCGTATTCTCGAAGTCCATCGCGACGCACTCCTCAGGGCAGCCACCGTCGTGGAGCGCCTTGATGACGCCGTCGATTCGTATCGTCAGACGGCCGCCATCCACCATCGCCTCGCACGCGTTCATGATGATGTTGAGGAATACCTGGCGGATCTGCTCGTCGTCCGCGTAGACGCACGCGTGCGGCGCGCCCCCTTTGATGTCGATCGAGATGCCCTTGTTGAAATCGTTCGAATGCCGGAGCAGGAGAAGCACCTCGTTGAGGCATACCTCGACGTCGACCGGTTCGAAGACCGGCCGCTTGAGCCGCGCAAATTCGAGAAAGTCGGTGATGATCCGGTCGAGCCGGTCCGATTCCTTGATCACGAGATCCATGAGCTTTTTGTTGTCACCGCTCAAGGTAAGCTCACCCGCGAGCATCTCGATCGATCCACAGATCGAGGCGAGCGGCGCGCGGATCTCGTGAGCGATCGCGGTGGAAAGTTCCCCGATCGCGGCCATCTTGTCCGCCGTGCGAATCTTCTCGCGCATGAGATGGACTTCGGTGAGATCCTGGAATATCGCGACGACGCCGCGTTTCTCGCCGCTTTCCCCCTTGACGAGCGAAATGCTGATTCCGAGCGGGAGCTCCGTGCCGTCCTTTCTCCGGACCTCGAGCTCGTGTCTCCGGCGGGGAGAGCCCGTCGAGAACACGCCCTCGAGCTCCTGCACGAGGGCGCTCATATGCGGAATGACGTCCTGGACGAGCGCTCCCGTGACCGAGCCGGCCGGCGCGAGGCCGAGAATCTTGATCGCGGCCGGATTGCAGGTGACGATCTCGCCGGCCATATTCGTGACGATGAGACCGCTCGAAAGGTTCGTGATTATACTGTCGACGTGGAGCTGGACACGCTTGAGCTCCTGCTCCTTCGCGGCGAGCTTTTCCCCGCGCGTGCGCACGTAGGCCGAAAGGTACCCGCTCATGAGTCCCGTGAGGACGAAGACGGTCATGGAAAGGTAGCACCTGAGAAGTGCGGCGGAGACGCTCGCCATCGGCAGTGCCCGACTGAACGCGGCGGGCATCACGTAGCCGCCCGCCTGGAGAACGCTGTAGGTGATATAGGAGGCGGTCGCAATGACCGCCGTCCCGAGCCCGCCCGAGACCTGGAAATAAACCGCCCCGAGGAGAATCGGGAGCATGTAGAGCACCGCGAAATAGGAGGCGGAACCCCCACTGTAGTGGAGTATCAGGGTGATCACGGCGCAGTCGAGGACGATTTCGAACCACATGAGCACGCCGAAGGGCGCGCCGACGCGGAAGGCGAAATAGACGGCGACCGTGCTCAGGTAGATCGTTCCGAGGAGGCCGTAGAGGATCCCGATGGAGCCCGCCTCCCCGCCGATCTGGAGCACGACGATCGCGGCCCCCACGACGAGCGTGGCCACCATCAGTCGAAGGAATGTCAGCTTCCTCATGCTTCCCTCATTCGTGAGAGAAGCTGCACGCGAAAGGAAGGGCATTCATGCGCCTCCGGAGACAACCGTGACAAGTTTGAACATCGGCAGGTACATCGCGATGAGCATGCTGCCCACGATCGTGCCCATGACGACGATCATAACCGGTTCGATGATCGAGGTGAGCGCGTTCACCGCCGCGTCGACCTCGCTGTCGTAGAAATCGGCTACCTTCTCGAGCATCTCGTCGAGGGCGCCCGTCTGCTCGCCGACGCCGATCATCTGGACGACCATCGGCGGAAACACGCCGCTTTCCTTGAGGGGTTCGGCGATCGTGTTGCCCTCGCTGATGCTCGTCCGCGTCTTGAGAACGGCCTCCTCGATAACCTTGTTGCCCGAGGTGCGCGCCGTGATCTCGAGGCCGTTCATGATCGGAACGCCGCTCGAGACGAGCGTCCCGAGCGTCCGTGTGAACCGGGCGACGGCCGACTTGCGGATAACCGGGCCGAGTATCGGCATCTTGAGCGTGAGACGGTCGATGCGGTACCGCCCTGATACCGTCTTGTAGTAGCGCCGGAATGCAAAGACGCAGCCGACGACGACGCCGGCGAGGATATACCAGTTCGCCCTGAGAAAATCGCTCAGCCCCATGACGATCTTCGTCGGAAGCGGCAGCTGTCCGCCGAAATCCTTGAACATCTGGGCGAACGTCGGAATGATGAACATGAGCATGAAGACCGAGGCGCCTACGCAGACGGTCATGACGACCACCGGGTAGGTCATCGCGCCTTTGACCTTCTTGATGAGGGCGTCGGCCTTCTCGAGGTACACGGCGAGCCGGTTGAGGATCACGTCGAGGATACCTCCCGCCTCCCCCGCCTCCACCATGTTGACGTAGAGGTCGGAGAAGCAGCTCTGCTTGCGGAGCGCCTCGGCCAAGGTCGAGCCGGCCTCGACGTCGTACATGACGTCGCTCACGATTTTCTTGAAGTTCGGTTTGTCCATCTGGCTCGAGAGAATGTCGAGGCATTGGACCATCGGAAGACCTGCGTTGATCATCGTCGCGAACTGCCGCGTGAAGACGCCGAGATCGCGCGTGGTGATGCGGTTCTTGAAGCCGAAGCTGAAGTTGATCTCCTTCGGCTTCTCCCGAATCGTCGTGATGATAATCTTGCGTTTACGGAGATGACTGATCAGATCCTGCTTGTTGTCGGTCAGAAACTCTCCCGAGAGCATCTCGCCTGTCGGCGTTCTCCCTTTCCATAGATACGCTACTGCCATTGCAATCCCCCTTGCGGTTACTTCGCGACGCGCGCGATGTGCGGGCTCGTCGTGCGTTCGCCGAGCATCTGCTCGAGCTCGATGGTGTCGGAGCTGCAGGTCATCGCTTCCTCAAGCGAGATCTGCCTGTTCGTGTATGCGCGGAAAAGACCCTGGTTCATCGTCTGCATGCCGTACTTGGTGCCGGCCTGCATAAGGCCGTAGATCTGATGAATTTTATCGTCCCGGATGCACGCCCTGATCGCCGGAGTGCACACCATGACCTCCGCGACGAGCGCCCGCCCCTTCCCCGAGATGTGCGGAATGAGCTGCTGGGTGATGACGCCCTCGAGCACGAACGCGAGCTGCGCGCGCACCTGCGACTGCTGGTTCGCCGGGAAGGTGTCGACGATGCGGTTTATCGACTCGAACGTCGAATTCGTGTGGAGCGTCGCGAGCGCCAAATGTCCCGTCTCCGCGATCGTGAGCGCGGCCTGCATCGTTTCGAGGTCGCGCATCTCGCCGATGAGAATAACGTCCGGGTCCTGCCGCAGGACGTGCTTGAGCGCGCTCTGGAACGAGTCCGTGTCCGCCTTGACCTCGCGCTGGTTCACGATGCACCGCTTGTGGTGGTGGATGTACTCGATCGGATCCTCGATCGTGATGACGTGCGCCTGCCGCTCGTTGTTGATTTTGTCGATGATGCTCGCCAAGGTCGTTGACTTGCCGCTTCCCGTCGGCCCCGTCACGAGGACGAGCCCCTTCGTTTTTTTCGAGAAATCCTCGACGACGGGGGGCAGGTTGAGACTTCCGAAATCGAGGATCTCGAAGGGAATCTGGCGGATCGCGATGCTCGTGACGCCGCGCTGCTGGAACACGTTTGAACGGAACCGCGACAGCCCCTGCACGCCGAACGAAAAATCGAGCTCCTTCTCGTTCTCGAAGCGCTTCTGCTGCTCCTCGGTGATAATGCTGTACGCGATCTGTTTGCTCACCTCGGGGGTGATCATCGGGTGGTTCGTGCTCCGGATGACTCCGTCGATCCGCAGCATCGGCGGCATACCGGCCGTTATGTGGAGATCGCTCGCCCGCTTGTCGATCATCTCCTGGAGGAGATCGCGCAGGTTCGCGTTCTGGATCTTTTCCCCTTTGTCGGACATAGGCTTTTCTCTCCTTGCCCTGCGATTAGGCAGCCGATTCTCTGAGAACCTCTTCGAGCGATGTAATGCCGTTCTTGACCTTCCATATCCCGTCGCTGCGGAGCGAGTGCATTCCCTCGCGCACCGCCTGCTCCTTGATCTCGGCCGCAGAGGCCCGGTTCAGGATCATCTCGCGGAGCGTGTCCGATACCGGCATGACTTCGTAGAGTCCCGTTCGCCCCGAGTATCCGGTGTTGCTGCAGGCGGGGCACCCTCCAGCCTTGTATATGTCGAACACCTCGTCCGAGGTGATCCCGAGATCGCGGAGCGCCTCGGGATGAATCTTCTCCTTCTGCTTACATTTCGAGCAGAGCTTGCGTACGAGCCGCTGCGCCATGATAACGTTCACGGAGCTCGAGACGAGGAATGGCTCGATTCCCATGTCGATCATACGGTTGATCGTGCTCGGCGCGTCGTTCGTGTGGAGCGTGCTGAGAACAAGGTGCCCCGTGAGCGCCGCCTTGACCGCGATGGACGCGGTTTCGAGATCTCGAATCTCGCCCACCATCACGATGTTGGGGTCCTGGCGGAGGAAGGCCTTGAGGGCCGCCGCGAAGGTGAGCCCGATCTCCTCGTGCACCATCACCTGGTTGATACCGTCGATGTTGTACTCGACCGGGTCCTCGGCGGTCATGATGTTGAATTCGGGCAGATTGATCTTGTTGAGGGCGGAGTAGAGGGTCGTCGTCTTGCCGCTTCCCGTCGGTCCCGTCACGAGCACCATCCCGTACGGCATCTCGATCCCTTTCACGAGCTTCTGGAGCGCCTCCGGCTGGAAGCCGAGCTTCGTGAGATCGATCTGGAGGTTCGATTTGTCGAGAATTCGCATCACGATCTTCTCGCCGTAGATCGTGGGAAGCGAGCTCACGCGGAGATCGATCTTCTTCGGGCCGATGCGGATCTTGATGCGGCCGTCCTGCGGGACGCGCTTCTCGGCGATATCGAGCTCGGCCATGATCTTGAGACGCGAGGTGACGGCGCCCTTCATCCTGTAGGGCGGCGACATCATTTCGTGGAGAACGCCGTCGATGCGGTAGCGGACGCGGAGCTTTTTCTCGAACGGCTCGACGTGGATATCGCTCGCGCCCTTGTTCACGGCGTCCGCGATGAGCGAGTTCACGAGCTTGACGACGGGGGCGTCCTCGCTCTGCGCCTCCGCCGCGGCCGAATCATCGTCCATCTCCTCGACGATCTCGAAGTCTTCCTGCATGTCCTTCATGACTTCGGCGAGGGAATCGGCGGACTCGTAGAAGCGGTCGATGGCGCGCTTGATCGCCGTCTCCGTCGCGACGACGGCGCGCACCTCGAGACCCGTGATGAACTTGATATCGTCGATCGCGAAGATGTTGTCGGGGTTCGCCATCGCCACGGTGAGAACGCGCCCCTCGCGCTTGATGGGCACGACCTGGAACTTCGTGGCGACCTCGGGCGGAATGAGCTCGATCGAATGCTCGTCCGAATTGATCTCGTCGAGGTCGACGGCGGGCACGTTGTACGTCTGCGAGAGGAATTCGGCGAACGCCTTCTCGGATATAGCCCCGATCTTGACGAGGTTATACCCGAGGCTCCCCCCTGATTTCGTTTGCTCGGTGAGCGCGAGCTCGAGCTGCTGCTGGCTGATCAGACTCGATTCAACGAGTTGATTGGCTATTTTGTCTTTCAAACAAAACCCTCCGCCCGAATATGGGTTTCAGGAAAACGCATGCAAGGACTCAGCCATCGGGCCCGGCGGACCCGGATTTCGGCCATGCGCTTCATCCATAGCTCCCTCAACACAGCACACCCGACCGCAAATAGCATGCCATGGCCCCGGGGCGCCTATAATAGGTTGCCGTTTAAGGGGATCAGGCGACTTGGGGCGCGCGCCCCGGCGCGAGCCGGCGCATTTTTCTCGCGAGTGGCGCGTATGTGAAAAGTCATTTCACAGCATGGGGAAATGGTCTCGCCC
Source organism: Candidatus Krumholzibacteriaceae bacterium (assembly GCA_036511215.1). Taxonomy (GTDB): domain Bacteria; phylum Krumholzibacteriota; class Krumholzibacteriia; order Krumholzibacteriales; family Krumholzibacteriaceae; genus SSS58A. Next base: position 10,377 of record DATCCP010000136.1, on the reverse strand, counting down.
GCTCGGGCATCCCTCCCGCCGCCCTACGGATCATCCGGTACCCCCGCGGAATGCATCTTGCGAAGCCGTCTGCACATTGCAAAGGGCGCTTGACCGCGTCGCGGAACGGCTGCGGAGCGGGGCAAACAAGTCAGCTCTGCCAATTTTCTTGCCAATGGGGCCGCGAGCGTCTCGTCGACGCCTCAAGCGCCGCGCCAGGCTCTGCAGGGGAGACTGGAGACGTCAGTCGAAGAGCTCCCAGAAGATGCCGATGATGTAATGCCGCGGCGGCATCGTGTAGCCGGGGACAGTCTCGTACAGCTCGTTCAGCAGATTCTTGTACTCGAAGCTCACCCGGGCGCTCATGATCGAGAGAGAGGCCGCGGCGTTCAGCACGTGACAGGCGGGGAGCCTCCCCGTGCTCCACTGTCGCTCGCCGTCGAACTCCGAATCGATCTTGAACGAGACGAGCTCCGAACCTTCAAAGACGCGGTGCTCGAAGCCCATCTGAGCCGTTCCGCGGTACGTGGGAACGCCCTGCGCGAGGGCGCCTCTCTCGGGGTATCCCTCGAGACCGAGGGAGAGGGTGCAATCGGTGCCGAGGAGCCTCATGCGCCCCGCGAAGCGAGCGCGGGCGCCTGCCACCTTCCCGCTCATTTCCGACCGGTACACCGCCGGGTTCGCACCCGAAAGCGCAGATATGGATGTCTCGCTCCGGCCGAAAAGCGAGAGCGACAGCGGGGCGAGCCTGAAACCGATCGAGAGCTCGTCGGCGACCTCGGGCAGGAGATTCGAATTACCCTCCGTCGAGAGAGTGTCGCCCGCAGTCGTCCGCGCGAGCTCCGGCTGGAACAGCTCCTCCGCGGATGGAATACGCACTCGCCGCGCGATCACGACGTCCTGGGAAAAGCGCTCGCTCCACGCCTTGCCGATCGCAATCTCGGCGCCCCCGTAACTCCCGACGGTGCTGTGATCGCCGCCGTACGCGCCGAGACGCCAGGTCAGACGTTCGGGTGCCCTCCCGCCGAACGTGATCCCTCCCTCGACACGGTGATACGAGGGGGCGAAATGCACGCTCCAGAGATCGTTCTCGAACTCGGCCCGCTCGGCCGAGGCGAAGGTGCGAACCGAGATCGAATGAAACGTTCCGTCCCAGCGCCCCACAGCCCCGACTGTGCGTTCGTGGATCCTCCCGGCGTCCCGCGCGAGATCGAGCACACGCTGCGTGAGCGAGCCCGAGAACCCCGAGCGCCGCCACGAAATCTCGGAGCAGAACCCGGACCAGCGCACGTCCTCATCGGCCCTGAACGAGGTGCCGTTGTAGCTGTCCTCGTAACGCTGAAGCCTGATCAGGAGCTCGTCCGCCGCCGAGCCGCGCATCACGATCTCGGCGAGGACGGAACGCCCGTCGTATTTCCCGAGGAGCATCCTCGGTTTCGCCGGGTACGCCTCGACCCCGTCCTGAAGGTACTCGTCGTACGCGAGCGCCGCGCTGATATATGATTTCGGCGTCGCGAACCACGCCCGCCGCGCGCGCCGGTTCGAGGAGCCGTACGTGAAATCGATCTGCGAGTCGGGCCCCTCGCGCCCCCCCTCTTCGAGCACGACGTTGATGAACCCGCGGGAGGAGAGATCTCCCGAGAAGCAGGGGGAGCCGCTGTAGACGACCTCGACTCGCTCGAGCCTCGAGAGCGGCAGAAAGCGCGTCAGGGATTCCATCGTATAGCTGTCGATCACCGGCACGCCGTTCACGAGGAGATTGACGCCGCGGCTCGTGCGTCCGTCGATCGAAAATGCGCCGGAGGCCGCGTGAGGACCTTCGCGCCAGAACGTGACCCCCGGCAGGAGCTGGAGGATGTCGTCGAGCGTATGGATATTCCGCTCGATGAGATCCTCTCGCGAGAGAACGAAGATCTCCGTCGGCACGAGGAGCGAATCCCCCGCGATCGAGCCGGGAGGCTCCCCCGAGAAGAGGCACCGCGGCGCGAGCAGCGCGAGCGCGAGGACGAGTACCAACCGTCTCATGACGCACCTCCTCCCTGCCACGCGCGCACACCTCGCATGATCGGAGAAACGGCGGCGGCGAAAACGGCGGTATTGATCCCGACGTGCCAGGCGACGAACGCCGCACCCGCGATGAACACGCCCGGGGCGCCGCTTCCGAAGCGCGCGACTCCGAGCGCCATAAACGCCGTCGCGAGCGTCGTGAGAACGTCGTAGAGGAGCGTGAGAACGAACCCCGCCGCGGCGCTCGCCATGGCGCCTCTCCAGCCCGACGGCGCGATCCGGGGCCCCGCGAGTCCGCCTGCGGCGCCCGTGATGACGAAGCCGATGACCTGGGCCGCGAGGAGCGGCGCCGGCGCCGGGCCCAGTGGATTGAACAGGGAATAGAAGAGAATCGAGAGACCGCCGACGAGGCCCCCGAGGCGCGCGCCGCAGAAGACGCCCGACACGAACACGGTCAGCGTCATGAGCTCCACGTTCGGGATTTCGGACAGGAGAAACCCGAGCGCCACGCTCAGGGCGATGAAGAGCGCCGCGAGGATTATGGTGCGTTCCCGCCGGTGCGGCATGGTGAACAACGCTCCGCGATGAGAGACAGGACGACGCTCGAATGGGCGTCTCGTGCGGTTTTTCCCATGGAATGTACGTGAGCCCCGGAAGGAGGGTCAAGCCAAATGTAGTTTCTCCGTCGCCGCTCTCCGCAGCGCGAGGACGCTCTCGTAGGGGGCCGTCACCTCGCCGATATCCGCCTGCATCAGTTCGACGAAGTGGAAATCGCTTCCCCCCGTGCAGACGAGGCCGCGCGAACGCGCGAGCGCGATGATCTCCGCCACGAGCCGCTCGCTGTGGTTCGGATGCCAGACCTCGATCCCCTTGACGCCCGACCCGAGGAGCCGCTCGACGAGTTCCGTTTTCCGCACGTTCCAGCCCGGATGGGCCCAGACCGCCACCCCTCCAGCCTGCGCGATGAGCCCGATGACCTCCTCGAGCGGGAGCACCTGCTTCGGCACGTGGCAGGGGGCGCCGTCGGCGATATATCGCACGAACGCCTCCGACACGCTCGAAACGAGCCCCCGCCGGTGCAGAACGCGGGCGATATGCGGCCGCCCCACGCTCCCCTTCCCCGCCTCCGCGAGCACCTCCTCGAACGGTATCGAGACGCCTCTTTCCTCGAGCTTGCGCACGATCTCGCGCGCCCTCGTTACGCGCGCCCGGGACAGCTCAGCGAGGTTCGTGACAAGCGGGACGTTCCCGGGATCGAAACAGTAGCCGAGAATGTGCACGCTCGCGCCTTTCTCCTCGATGCTGAACTCGATACCGGTGACCACATCGATGTTGAATCGCCTTCCCGTTTCGAGCGCTTCTTCCTGAGCGCCAGTCGTGTCGTGGTCCGTGATCGAGACGGCCGAAAGCCCGATCGCGCGCGCGTAGCTCACGATCTCTTCGGGAGACATGGTCCCGTCAGAGTAATTCGAATGGAGGTGGAGATCGCAGGGCGGAATGTAGGTTTCCATGGAAATCCGCTTCAGGAGACCGTGCTCAGTTTCTTCATCTTATCGGCGACGTCGCGGAACGACATGTCGAGAATGTAGACCTCTTCGAAATGCTCCAGCGCGGAGTCGAGCTCGCCGAGCATTTCATGCGCGAGACCGAGATTGTAATGGATGCCAAGGCTCTCAGAGCCCGCCGTTTTCGAGATCTCGAGGGCGTGTGTAAGCTGTTTGACGGCGAGGCGCGGCTGATCGTGCTTCAGGAAACAGTGGCCGATCATTTCCATGCTGCTGAGCTGTAGTTCCGGGGCCCGGGCCGCGATCTGGAAGTCCCTGATCGCCTCGGTGAACAGCCCCATCTCGAGGTACGCCATGCCGAGATCGTAGTGACTCTTGAGATCGTCTTTCTCGACGTCGCTCGTTATCTCCTCGACGAGGTTCGTCCCCCGTTCCGGGGCGCCCTGCGCCGCATCCTCCTGCGACGGATCCGAAGCGTGCGCCGGCGAATCCGCCGCCGAGGAGGCGGCACGCATCCGGGCGAATTCTTCGTCACTCGTAGGCCGGGGACCTCCTCCCGCCGCCTCGCCGGCGGTGTAGATCTCGCGCCCCTGACTCATGGCGGCCACCATCTCCGCCTCGTCGACCGCATCGCTCGGCACCGCACCGGCCTCGGGCGCGGCCGCATCTGCGAGAGTGCGCTCCTCTTCGCCCCCGCCGGCCGCGGACTCATCCTCGGCTGGGGGAACATCGGGAGCTGCCTCGGAATCCCCGGCGGCGGTCTCAGGCTCGGCCGCCGCGGGCTGTGTCTCGGCCTCTTCGACCGGAGCTCCCCCCCCGATCGGGGATGATGCCGCGCCCCCCTGCCCGTCGCCCGCTCCGTCCATTTGCTGAAGCTCTTCCGGAGTGAAACCGCTCTTCATATCGTCTACCCGGCGCCTGTAGTGGGCTGTGTTCTTCTCGTCCCCGTTCGCCGAGGCGATCGCAGCGAGCGTCGTGTAGACCTCCGCAGTCTTGAGCTTGAGCCCAAGCTGCTCATAGATTTCAGCGGCCTTGACGAGGACCGGCTCCGAGGTCGGCATGAGCGCGACCATGAGATCGACGTCCTTTTGCGAGCGCGTGAGCATGGCCTGGGGATTCTCGAGAATCGCTTCGACGTACTGTGTGAAGTATGTGACCGCCTCGCCGATGAGCTTCTGCTTGGCCCTGAGCTCCCCGAGCTTGAAGATGGTGTCGGCCTTCTCGGGCTCGATCCTGAGTATCTTCTTGCAGACGGCGACTGCGTTGTTGTAGAGGGCGACCTTCTCGTAGATGACGGCGGCCTTCTCGAAGTTCTGCACCGCCTGCGATTTGTCGTTCGCGCGCAGGTAGATATCGCCGAGCTCGTTGTAAAGATTCGGATTCTTGGACTCGATCGAGATGAGGCGGCGGTATTCCTGGATGGCCTTATCCGTCTGGCCCTTGCTCAGGAACTCCTGCGCCTTCTGCCGTATCTGGGTGGCCTTGCTCAAAACCCGACCTCGCTTGCTATCTCGAACGCGGGACGATCCCACGCCACGGCGCCTGCTCTGACCACGGTGATCGCGTGGTTGGCGCCCGCCCGCGACGGGATCTCCCGGTAATCTCCAACGTCGTACACGACGAAATCCGCTTGCTTTCCCTCCTCGAGAGAGCCTGCCGAGGAGCCTCGTCCGACCGCGTACGCGGCGTTGATCGTGGCCGCGTTGATCGCCTCCGCCGGCGTCATCCGCATCTGCGAGCAGGCGATGGAGACGACGAGCGGCATCGAGCACGACGGGGCGCTCCCCGGATTGAAATCGGTCGCGAGCGCGACGGCCACGCCCTGTTCGATCATTCGCCTCGCCGGCGCGAAGTCCCTCGAGCCGAGCCCGAAGGTCGTGCCCGGAAGGAGCACGGCTATTGTCTGAGAGGCGGCGAGCGCCGCCACTCCCGCGGGGGATATCTTCGTGAGGTGCTCGGCGGAGACCGCCCCGAGGCGCGCCGCGAGCTCGGAGCCTCCCGTGGAGGTGATCTCGTCCGCGTGCACTTTGAGCCCCAGGCCGAACGTTCGCCCCGCCTCGAGTATCCGCTCGGTCTCCTCGAGACCGAAGACCCCGGATTCGCAGAAAACATCGATGAACTCGGCGAGCTTCGCGTGAGCGACCGCCGGAATCATCTCGCCGATGACGGTGTCGACATACGCCGCGGTGTCTCCGCATTCGGGAGGCCGCTGGTGCGCACCCATGAAGGTCGGGACGACGTCGAGCGGCATCTCGAGACCGAGCCGCCGTATGACACGGAGCATCTTGAGCTCGCTTTCGAGCTCGAGCCCGTAGCCGCTCTTTATCTCGATTGTCGTCGTTCCACCCTCGAGCATTTTCCCGAGCCTCCTGCGGCTCACCTCGAAAAGGCGCCCCTCGTCCATCTCCCTCACCTCGCGGACTGTTCTCCTGATCCCGCCGCCGCGGCGCTCGATCTCGAGGTAGCCTTCGCCGCGGATGCGGGCCTCGTATTCATCGGTGCGGTAGCGCGAGAAGACGGCGTGCGTATGGGAATCGACCCAGCCGGGCATGACAACGCGCCCGCCGGCATCGATCGATCGGGCGATCCGGGCCTTGCCGATCTTCCCTTCGACCTCCGCGCGGGTGCCCACACAGAGTATTTTTCCCTTCACGACCGCCAGAGCCCCGTCGGAGACGAGACCGGGATCGGATAGACTTTTGCCACGCTTCGGTCCCTTCCGGGAACCTCCGCAGGTTACAAGCTGTCCGGCGCCGCGAAGCAAGAGATCAACGGTCTCGGGCAAGCGCCACTCCTTTGTATGTAACAAGACAGCCCTCGTAAGCTGCTCAAAATGCATACATTCAATCGCAAAGTCGATCGAGCGGAACCTCGCTCTTTCCGATAATCAGGTTTCATCTCTTGAGCATTGGTATGTTAAGCCCTGCATCTTTCGCCTTTTCAATAGCTATTCCATAACCAGCATCCGCATGTCTTGCAATCCCTGTGCCAGGGTCGCACCGGAGGCAACGTGCCAGTTTTTCGAGCCCTTTTTGTGTTCCGTCGGCGACGACGCCGAGCCCCGCGTGTATCGACAGCCCCATCCCGACCCCCCCCCCGTGGTGCACGGAGACCCATGCGGCGCCGCAGGCCGTGTTGAGAAGGGCGTTGAGAATCGGCCAGTCGGCGATCGCGTCGCTTCCGTCTTTCATCGCTTCCGTCTCGCGGTATGGGGAGGCGACGGAGCCGGAGTCGAGATGATCCCTGCCGATAACGATCGGCGCCGTGATTTCTCCCTTCGCGACGAGCTCGTTGAGGGCGATCCCGAATATCTCGCGCTCTCCATAGGCGAGCCAGCAGATGCGCGCCGGAAGACCCTGGAAAGCGACCTTCTCGCGCGCGAGGTGGATCCAACGGCAGAGGGATTCATTCTCGGGAAAGAGCTCGAGGGCGAGCTCATCCGTGCGATAAATGTCTTTCTCGTCTCCCGACAGCGCGATCCAGCGGAAGGGACCCTTGCCGATGCAGAACATCGGACGGATGAAAGCCGGCACGAAGCCCGGGAAGGAAAATGCATTCGCGAGCCCCCCCTTCTCGGCCTGGCCGCGGATGTTGTTGCCGTAGTCGAAGACGACGGCGCCGCGCTTCCCGTGATCGATCATCGCCTGCACGTGGACGACGATCGAATCGATCGCCTCCTTCATGTAGCGGTCCGGGTCCGCGCGCCTCAGACCGGCCGCCGCCTCCACGTCGTAGCCGCGCGGGACATAGCCGTTGAGGGTATCGTGCGCCGACGTCTGATCGGTGACGACGTCGGGGATGACGCCGCGGCGGGCGAGCTCGGGAAAGACGTCGGCCGCGTTCGCGCGGAGAGCGATCGAGTAGGCCCGTTTTTCGATAACCGCCCTCTTTACCTTCTCGAGGGCCCGGTCGAGGTCCGTTTCCATGTCGTCGCAGTAGCCCGTCTCGAGGCGTCTCGTGATGCGCGCGGGGTCGACCTCGACCGCAAGGCAGACCCCCCCGTTCATGGTGACCGCGAGCGGCTGCGCCCCGCCCATCCCCCCGAGCCCCGCCGTCAGAACGAATCTCCCCGCGAGCGTGCCGCCGAAGTGCTGGCGGGCGCACTCGGCGAAGGTCTCGAAGGTCCCCTGGAGAATCCCCTGAGTGCCGATGTACATCCATGAGCCTGCCGTCATCTGGCCGTACATGGTGAGCCCCTTCGCCTCGAGCTCCCGGAAACTCTCCCAGGTCGCCCAGCGGGGAACGAGGAGCGAATTGGCGATGAGCACGCGGGGCGCGTCCTCGTGGGTTCTGAAGACGGCCACGGGCTTCCCGGACTGGACGAGGAGCGTCTCGTCCGTCTCCAGGTTGCGCAGAGTCGCCACGATCGCATCGTAGCACTCCCAGTTGCGGGCGGCCTTCCCGCTCCCGCCGTAGACCACGAGGTCATCGGGCCTCTCGGCGACCTCGGGATCGAGATTGTTCATGAGCATGCGGAGCGGCGCCTCCGTGAACCAGCTCTTGCAGCTCATCGCGGTGCCGCGCGGCGCCCGGATCCTTCGCGTATGCATGAGATGTTCACCTCCGGATTCGACGAATCAGTATTGACGATACGGCTTTTGCACCGCATGGGCAACTGCAAAGCGAGCGCTTACCCTTCGAACCACCGCGCGGCGCTCGAGACGCATTCGGCGGAGGCAACGTGCCTGATGTTCCGCGAGGGGAGCGCCGAGAGAATGATCTGCCCGTACGGTCTCGTGCCGAGGCGCGAATCGAGGATGATGATGACACCGCGGTCGTCCATGCGCCTGATGAGACGCCCAGCCCCCTGCCGCATCCGAAGGATCGCCTCGGGGAGAAAGATTCTCTCGAACGGATCCTCCCCGAGCGCCGAGAACCGCTGCGAGCGAGCCTCGACGATCGGCTCGGTCGGCACGGGAAAGGGTATCTTCGGAATGACGAGCACCTCGAGCTCCTCGCCGGGAAAATCGACCCCCTCCCAGAAGCTCGCGACACCGAGGAGCAGGCCGTTCGGGTGCCGGCGGAACCGTTCGGAGAGAATCTCCCTGCTCTCCCCCGTTCCCTGCACGAGGACGGGTCCGTCGACGCCGCGTTTTGCAAGCGCGGCGGCGACCGCGAAGCACAGGCGATACGACGTGAAGAGGACCATGGTCCTTCGAGCGACGAGCGACACGAGCCCCGAGACAAGATCGCTCACCGGCGCCGCGAAACCCTCGTCGTTCGGATCGCCGAGGTCGGAGGCGACGAGCACGAGGCAGTTCTCGTCGAAGGGGAACGGGGACGGAATGAGGAGCTCGACGGGCCGTGCGGGAAGCATCTTCAGACCGAGTCGCTCCTTGATGAAGGCGAAGCTCCCGTTCTGCGAGAGCGTGGCCGACGTGAAGACCGCCGATCCCAGAAACCCCTCGAGGTAATCGGCGAAGGGACGGTCGACGGAGAGGGGGGAACCGCACAGCTCCCGGAGCGAGCCGTCTGACCCCCAGTCGAGCCAGAAAACGGACTCCTCATCCTCCCCCTTCGACAGGAACCGCATGCTCTCGGAGAAGGTCGCAAGCTCCTCCGCCACATAGGCGATTTCCTGCTGAAACGGGGCGAGATCCTGGGAGAGCCTGGCATCATGTATCGGTTTAAGCAATTCGATTAGTTCATTCAATTTAAACGAAATATCATCGAACATTTCGCTTGCCGCCGCGAAGGTTGCGCTCCCGTCCGCGTAGCGCGTCCTTGTCGACCTGAAGGCCCGTGCGGCATTGAGGGAATCCTTGAGACGGCCGAAAAGATCCGCGTACGCCCTCTCGAGCTCCTTCGCCTTCCGCGCGAGATCTCTCCTCAGATGACTCCAGGCGCCCGGAGGCCCCGAACACTCGAGCTCGTGCGTCAAGAGCTTCCATGTCTCACGCGCCCCTTCGGAGAGAGCGAGCGGTTCGAGAATCCTGAAGACGTCCTCGCGAGATGCCTTCACCGACAGATTCTCGATGATGCACGTTTCGAGATGGTGCGCCTCGTCGAAAACGACCCGCGCGTACGGACCGAGACCGGCCCCTCCCTGCCGGTAGTCGGTGAGGAGCAGGGCGTGGTTCACGAAGAGGACCCTCGCCTCACGCGCCCGGCGCCGCGCCCTCATGAGCGGACAGCGATCGGAGAGGCCGCACGCGTTCATCGGGCAGCGCTGGGGAGCGGCGAGCGCCTCCGCACTCACGCCCTCCGGAAGGGCGCCGAGCGAATCGACCGTGCCGGCGCCCCCTGCGAGCGCCACGAAGAGAGCGAGCGCCAGCGCCGGCTCGCTTGTCGCTTCCGCGAGAGACGAGGCCTTGATGATGACGTTCCTCGCGCAGATATAGTTGTCCCTCCCGAGGAGCCGCTCGGCGTGTGCGTCGATGGAGAGAGCCTCTTCGAGAACTCCCATCTCCTTGCGGAAGAGCTGGTCCTGGAGGTTTTTCGTATGGGTGCTGACGATGATCCGCTCCCCCGTTTCGAATGAATGGAGAACCGAGGGGACGAGGTAGGCGAGCGACTTTCCCGTGCCTGTGCCGGCCTCGAGAAGCACGACGCCTCCTTCCCGGAGGGAGCGCGACACGGCGCGGGCCATCTCGAGCTGCCCCTCCCGCACCTCCCCGAGCGATTCGAAGAGACGCGCGAAGGCCTCCTCGAGGCCGACGGCACCCGGCGCGGCGGCCCGGGCCTCCAGAGGCGAGGTGCCGGCGCGGGCGCCCGCGTGGCCGGCGCCTCTCCCGCCTGAGGCCGCCTCGGCGATGAGCGCTCGTCCCTCGAAGCCGCACCGCTCGGCGAGCACGAGGAGATAGGCGGGTGGAACGGGACCGTCCGCGAGATTCGAAACGAAACGCTCCTCGGTGATATCCTGTCCGTGAAGATCCGGCGCGTAGCG
>DATCCP010000135.1:0-2150 GCA_036511215.1 Candidatus Krumholzibacteriaceae bacterium | reverse complement strand
GGTCCTCACGAATGGGGCGCATGCGGCCACGCCCATGCCGATCTTCTGAGCTTCGAGTGGTTCTGCAACGGCTCCAAGGTCATCGTCGACCCCGGCACATACGCCTACAAGGGATCACACGCGTCGCGCGACGAGATACGGAGCAGCCAGCGTCACAACACGATCACGATTGACAACGTCTCGCAATCGATCCCCGGGGATACGTTCAAATGGAAAAAGGTCGCGCATCCGAAGCGTGTCCGCGCAAAAAGCTTTGAAAACATCGGATTTTTCGAGGGCGAGCATGACGCATATGATTCGCGCGGGTGCGGGCACAGACGGGCGCTCCTTTTTTTCGGCAAGGAGCTGACCGTCATCGCGGATTTCATCACGGTTTCGCGCCATAACGAATCGCTCCTCCATGTCCTCCAGTTCAGCGAAGGGATGCTCGAGCATGCCGGGGAGCATGTATATCGATTCTCGAGTTCCCGCAATGCGAAGAGTTACTTCGTGGGATTTCTCGGCACACGGGACTTCGTCGTTTCGATCAGGGAATCCGAAATCTATCCCGACTACAACAAGGTTGTGCCGGCGCCGAGGATCGAGCTCGTCGAAAACGACATCTCGAGCGACCACATGATCGTGACGCTCCTCGGCGACGATTTGCCGATTCTGAGAAGCTTCCGTTTGATCAAGGGCGATAGATTGGCCGGAAGATCCGCGTCCGGCGAAATCGAAATCTCTTGTGCCGCTCAGCGCATCGACCGGGTGCTCATCAATGGAAGCGTGGTGCAGTTATGAATCGATCAGCCGGATACAAAAGGATGTTGTCCGTGTACAAGGCGCCGACGCCGGAGGTTGCTGCGTACCTGTGTCTCAAACGGATCTTTCTCCATTTCTGCAAGATGCTCGGTCTCTTTCACCTTTCCGATCATCTCACGCGCCGTGGCGTGCGGATTCTCTGCTACCACGGTATCTCCTTGGCCGATGAGAGCGCGTTCAGCAGGCGGACCTTCATCGATCCGGGTACGTTCGAGAAGCGCATGGCGTTTCTCAAGAAAGAAGGTTTTCGCGTCCTTGGGCTCGACGAGGCTCTCGATCTCCTCGACCACGATGCGGTGCCGCCGCGCTCGGTGGTCATCACGATCGACGACGGATTCGACAGCGTCTACGTGAAGGCTTGTCCGGTTCTCAAGAGGCATGCATTTCCGGCGACGCTCTATGTGACGACGTATTACGCGCTCGAGCAGAATCCCGTTTTCGACCTCACGGCGCAATACGTGTTCTGGAAGACGGCGAGGACGGAGCTCGACCTCACCGGATTGGGAATGCCGGGAACCGGGGTCATCTCTTTTCGCACGAACAAGGAGAAGGCGGGTCTCCTCGAGGGAATTCTCCGTCATGGCACTGTCGCGTGCGACGAGGCGGGGAGGGTCGTGCTCGTCCGGAAGCTGGCCGAGCGTCTCGGCGTCGACTACGAAGGTATCAGGAAAAGCCACATTCTCACCATGATGACCCTCGAGCGGATCAAGGAGCTTTCGGTGGCGGGGATCGATATCGAGCTTCACACGCACCATCACGGTTTTCCGCTCGATCACGATCGGGCGATCGCGGAGATACGGGAGAATCGCGCCGTGCTCGAGTCTCTCCTCGGGAAAACGCTCGTTCATTTCTGCTACCCGAGCGGCATTTGGGCGAAGGAGCAGTGGCCCTGGCTCGCCGAGACGGGAATGCGGAGCGCGGTCACCTGTGATCTCGGATTGAATTTCGGGAAGACACAGCGCTACGGGCTCAAACGCATCGGCGACGATGAGGGCTTGTCACAGATAGAGTTCGAGGCGGAAGTCCTCGGTTTTGCCGAGGTTCTGCGCGCGATGACGCGCGGGTTCCGGTTCTCGTAGGGCAGCCGCTCAATCGCCTTTTCCCATATCAAGCATCAATTCCCGATACAGCTCCACGACCGCTTCGATGTTTTCCTCGCTCGCCGGAGGGCTCCCTCGCCGCTCGCGCGGCCGGGATAGGCCTTCTTCGATCGCTCTCACGAGCTCGCCGGAATTCGAAATGCCGATGAGGTGAACTTCCGCCGGCCGCATTCCCGTGTCGGTCGCGATGACGCTCACGCCGAGGTGGATGGCTTCCCTCACCGCGACGGAATCTCCGTCGTAGATCGA
>DATCCP010000134.1:0-8760 GCA_036511215.1 Candidatus Krumholzibacteriaceae bacterium | reverse complement strand
GATCACTCTCGACAGGACCCGGCTCCTTCTCTCGATCGGGTCTCCCGAGTACAACGTGGCCGGGATCGAGATCGTCGACGACAAGGACGGAACGCGCGCCCTGCTCACGCTGACGGATGAGCTCCTCTACCATATCGACAGCGATACGCCCGGTATTCTGCGCCTCAAGATCTACGGCGGGCGGCTCGACCCGCTGAAATTGACCATGCCAGAGGGCAAAGGTCTCCTTAACCGCGTGCGGGCGGAACAGGTCGAGCAGGATGCCTATCTCTTCTTCGACGTCAAGAAGACCGTGCAGCGATACCGCGTGGAGTTCGAGGGGGAGGGGACGGCGGCGGCCGCGGCGACCGGGAAAAAGGCGCCCCGGAAGCTCGTTCTCTTCCTCGAGCGGGCGAAGCTCCCCGAGATTCCCGGGGCGGATTTCGCGGGCAAGAAAATGGTCGAGATGCTCGACGAGGGCGCCAAACGCAAGATGATAGAGCCCGTGCGGAAGATCGCCATCGATGCGGGCCACGGCGGGAGCGACAACGGCCGCATGAGCCCCTCGGGAGTCAAGGAAAAGGACGTGAACCTCGCGATCGCGCTCATGCTGCGGGACCGCCTCAGGGAGGAGCTCGGCGTCGACGTCGTCATGACGAGGACCGACGACGCGCTCGTTCCCCTCGACGAGCGCGTCGAAAAGGCGAACGCCGCCGGCGCCCAGCTCTTCATCAGCATCCATTGCAACGGCTGGTTCACGAGCGACGCGGAGGGGTTCGAGGTCTTTTTCCTCGCGCCCGCGCGGAACGAGGAAGAGGCGCAACTCGGCCGCGACGAGAACGCCTCGGTCGCGTATGAGAAGCAGAACGCGTCCGAAGAGAGCGGCGGCGACATCGATTTCATTCTCTGGGACATGGTCCAGAACGAATACCTCAACGAGAGCAGCGACCTCGCCGAGATGGTCCAGCGCGAGATGAGCACGTCCCTCGGCATCAGAAACCGCGGCGTCAAGCAGACGGGCCTCCGCGTGCTCAAGGGGCTCAAGATGCCGGGAGTTCTCATCGAAGCGGCGTTTATTTCGAATCCGAAGGAAGAGCAGCTCCTCCTCAGCCCCGAGTTCCGGGAACGGTTCATCGAGAGCGCCGTCGAGGCGATCCGCAAATTCCAGGGCCGCTACCCGGGGAAAGGGTGATCCGTACGAAGATCTGGAGGTCGATCGCGATCGCGCTCGTGGTGATCGGCATGGCCATCGCGGCGGCCTACTATATCCCGCGCCTGCGTACGAAGGGGCCGGCGGAGGTTCAGAAGGTGAGCGAGGAGATGCGTGCCGTTACGATCTTCTTCGGCAACAAAAGCGCCGACGGATTCGTATCGGAGACGCGCGAGGTGCCGGTCGCGCAGGGCTTCGAGGATCAGGTCAAGCTCGTCCTCGCCGAGCTCATCAAGGGGTCGCGCGACACGGACAAGATCGGTGCGATGCCCGACGGCACCGAGCTCATTCAGGTGTTCTGGGTCGAGGACACGCAGACGCTCGTCCTCGACTTCAACAACGCCTTCACCGCGAATCATCCGGGCGGGAGCACGGGGGAGTACTATACGATCTCGAACATCATCAAGACGGTGTCGGCCAACTTCCCCCAGGTGGCCCGCGTGCAGTTTCTCATCGAGGGCAATCAGGTGGAGTCGATCGCGGGGCACTACGCGGTCGACAAGCCGATCGACGTGAAGAAGTGGAGGTAGCAGGGGCAGATGAACGATGACGCGCGCAAGGCAATCGGCGTTTTTGACTCGGGAATCGGCGGGCTCACGGTGGTCCACGAGCTCATGATGCGTCTCCCGAACGAGGATGTCGTATACCTCGGGGACACCGCCCGGCTCCCCTATGGAACGAAGAGCCCTGAAACGGTGCTGCGCTTCCTCCGCGAGAACCTCGCGTTTCTCAAGCGCAAGAGCGTGAAGATGATCGTCGTCGCGTGCAATACCGCTTCGTCCGTCGCGCTCCCCAAGCTCCTCGAGGAGGAAAACCTGCCCCTCGTCGGTGTGCTCCTCCCCGGAGCCCGCGCCGCGGCGCGGGCGACGCGCACGAAGCGCGTCGGCATCATCGGAACGACGGCGACGATCCGCTCCGGCGCGTACGAGGACGCGCTCTACGAGCTCGATCCCGCGATCAAGATATGGACGCGCGCCTGCCCGCTCTTCGTTCCCCTCGTCGAGGAAGGCTGGCATGAGGATGAGATCACGCGGCTGACCGCACAGCGGTATCTCGATCCGATGGCCGATTTCGACGCCGACACGCTTGTCCTCGGCTGCACGCATTATCCTGTCATCAAGGAAGTCATATCGCGCGTCGTCGGCGGGAAAGTCGGGCTCGTCGATTCGGCCCACGAAACCGCCGCCGAGGTCGAGGGCGTTCTCGTGAAGAACGCGCTGAGGACGGACGGCGACAGGCCCGGCAGGATCACGGTTTACGTAACCGACATTCCGTACCTCTTCAAGGAGGTCGGCGAGCGGTTTCTCAGGCGCCCGATGGAGCGCGTCGAGCGCGTCGATCTCGAGGGGGTTCTCGTGAACGGGAGCGGAACGTGAGCCTGCGGATCGTGCTCGCGACGCGCAACGCGGGCAAGATCCGGGAGATCCGCGCGATACTCGCGGGTCTCGACGTGGAGCTTCTCGACGTGAGCTCCTTTCCGGCGTTCCCGGAGCCGGCGGAGGAGGGGGACACCTTCCTCGCGAACGCCCTCGCGAAGGCGAAGGCGGTCCATCGCGCGACGGGGGAGATCGCTCTCGCGGACGATTCGGGCATCGAGGTCGACGCTCTCGACGGCGCCCCCGGCGTCCGTTCCGCGCGCTACGGCGGCCCGGGGCTCGACGACGCGGGCCGCTGCGCCAAGCTCCTCGAGGCGCTGCGCGGCGTGAGCGAGGAGCGGAGGGGCGCGCATTTCCGCTGCATCGCGGTCCTCTATCCCGCGCCGGGCACGCAGCGGAAGGCTATCGCGACCGAGGGTTTTCTCTTCGGCCGCATCGCCGGCGCCCCGCGGGGGGCCAACGGCTTCGGCTACGATCCCGTGTTCCTCGTGCCCGAATGTGGGATAACGGTCGCCGAGATGAACGAGTCGGAAAAGAATTCGATGAGCCATCGCTATCGGGCGCTCATCGAGCTGAAATACGCGCTCGAGCGGGAATACGGCGTTTCGGCAGGGTCCTGAGCGACAAGGAGGAGACGGCTTGCTCGAACTTGTGAATGTCACGAAACGGTACGACACGGTGACGGCCGTCGACGCGCTTTCGCTGCGCATCGAACCGGGCGGCATTTACGGGCTGCTCGGTCCCAACGGTGCCGGCAAGACGACGACGATTCGGATGATCATGGGGGTCATCGAGCCCGATGAAGGAGAGGTGCGCATCTTCGGCAAGCCGTTCAGCGAGCGCCTCAAGGACTCGATCGGCTATCTGCCCGAGGAGCGCGGGCTCTACCGGAAGATGAAGGTCCTCGACCACCTCGTTTTTCTCGGGGAGATCAAGGATGTGCCGGCGGCCGTGGCGCGCGAGCGCGGGAGAAAATGGCTCAAGCGCCTCGATCTCGCCGATTGGGCCGACAAGACGGTCGAAGCGCTCTCGAAAGGGATGCAGCAGAAGGTCCAGTTCATCTCGACCGTGCTGCACGAGCCGAAGCTCGTGCTTCTCGACGAGCCGTTCACGGGGCTCGACCCGATCAACACGCAACTTTTCAAGGACATCATCGAGGAGCTGCAGAGCAACGGGCGCGCGGTCGTCCTCTCGACGCACGTCATGGAGCAGGTCGAAAAGCTCTGCAAACGGATCTGTCTCATCAACAAGGGCAAGAAGATCCTCGAGGGTTCCCTCGCCGACATCAAGATGCAGTTCAGCCGGAACGTCGTCACGGTCCGGTTCTCGGGAGACCTCGAGCGTCTCGAACGGTACCCCGGGGTCGAACGCGTCCGCACGTTCGGTCAGGAGCTCACCGTGACGCTCAAGGCCGGCACCGATACGAACGACTTCCTGCGGCACGCGGTCGACAGCGGAAGGGTCGAAAAATTTGAAATCGGGGAGATGTCGCTCCGCGATATCTTCATTGCGAAGGTGACAGCGGACGGGGGTGAGGTGAGCGATGAAGCTGCTAAAAGTCGCTAAGCGGGAATACCTCGACAGGGTTCGCCGGAAGAGCTTCGTCATCGGCACGGTCCTCGGGCCGCTCCTCATGGGCGGCATGATCGTCGTGCCCGGCCTCCTCTTCGAGCACACGCCCGAGAGCCGCGTGAACATCGCGGTCATCGATCTCACGGATTCGCTCTACGGCAGTTTCACGGGGGCGCTCGACGACACGCTCTCGAACGGGTCGAAGATGTTCGCCCTGCGGAACGTCCGCTCTACGGGCGCGGACCTCGACGCCGCGAAGAAGGTTCTGAGCGCCGAGGTGGCGGCAGGCACGCTCGACAGCTACATCGTCCTGCCGCGGAACATCGTCGAAAAGGGAACGGCGACGTACTTCGGCAAGAAGGTGAGCAACATCCGGACGCTCGAGCGCATCGAGAACGCCCTCAACAAAACGGTCGTCGTGCAGCGGCTCTCGAAGCAGGGTCTCGATTACGGCGCGGTCACGGCGATGCTCAAGCGCGTGAACATCGAGACGGTGCAGATCGGGAAGGGCGGCGAGAAAGCGAACGGGTTCGAGCGGATGTACATCACGAGCTTCATCTTCATCATGCTCCTTTACATGACGATCCTGCTCTGGGGGGTCGCCGTCCAGCGGAGCATCATCGAGGAGAAGAACAGCCGTGTCGTCGAGGTGCTCCTCTCGTCGCTCAGGCCGTTCGATCTCATGGCCGGCAAGATCGTCGGGGTCGGCGCCGCGGGGCTGACCCAATACGCGATTTGGGGGATTTTCAGCATCGGGCTCACGTCGTACGCGATGAGCACGGGGCAGTTCGCCCAGTACGTGAGCTTCGGCTGGAGCACGATCGCGTTCTTCATTCTCTTCTACCTGCTCGGTTTTCTCTTCTACTCGACGCTTTTCGCCGGTATCGGCGCCGTGTGCAACACCGATCAGGAGGCCCAGCAGCTCCAGACTCCCGTCGTGATGTGCCTCGCCTTCACGATCGTGATCCCGATGGCCGTCATGCAGAATCCGGACGGCACGTTCGCGACGGTGTGCTCGATGATACCGTTTTTCGCGCCGATTCTCATGTTCATGAGGATCAACATCCTCATGCCGCCCGTGTGGCAGATCGTGCTCAGCGTCGCGATACTCATCGCGAGCATCTTTGTCGCGGGAGTCATTTCGGCGAAAATCTTCCGCATCGGGATACTCATGTACGGGAAACGCCCGGACGTGCGGGAAATCCTGAAGTGGGTGCGGCGGGCATAGACGCCGCCTGGATCCGCGGGAGCGGCGCAGGGTGAGCGTCCCGATCGCGCAAAAAAATCCCCGCCCTCGAACGGGCGGGGATTTCTCACGTGTGCATCGAACGAAACCGTCACATCTTGATGATGCTGTAATTCACGCGGAAGGCGAAGTACGAGAAAAGACTCGGGGCGCCGGTGTCGAAGAAATTGTATTCGAATTCGGCCCCGATACCCTGATTTCCCATGAGCCAATAGTCAAATCCGACGCCGGCGACGCCGCCCGCCTTCATCTCCGATTTCCACACGCCGCCCACCGGGTCGACGCCGAGGTGGGGAAGCATCTGGTAGGCGCCGCCACCCACCATGGCATGGACCTGCATCAGGGGGGCGACCGTAAAATAGTATTTCGCCTTGGCGAGGATCGGAATTATGGAGAGTCTCTCGTTGATTCCCTGGACCTTCTGATATGAAACGACGTCGTAGCCGATCGCGAGGCCAAGGGAGAGGTTGTTCGTGATCATCTTTCCCGTCGAAATGTCGAGGCCGATAAGGCCCCTCTGGGCCTTCGTCGCGGTCGCCTGCGTGAAGGCCACGCCGAAATCGGCGACATACTGCTTCTGGATAGCCTGACCGAACGCCGTCCCCGAAAAAACGGCGCAGCATGCGAGAATCGCGCTCGCGACCTTGATGGTTCTTAGCATTTTCAAATCCGTCCTCCGCCGTGATTGCCTCAACTACGTATCAGTGAATACACTCGGCGCTACCGCGCTATGGAAAGCGTCGGGGGCGTGTACACGTATCCCGGAACCCAGGTTACGTGGATTATGGTGCCGACGTCGATGGGGACCGCCTCCACCGTGTCGAGGAGCCCTTGCCGGCCGTAGTTCACCAGAATATCCCAGCAGCCCGGATCGAGCTGCAGCGCTCTCGTTGTGCCCGGCCCGATCGTGTGGTTTCTCTCGACGAGGTTGGGGCCGAAGGTGCTGCCGTCGCATCTCTTGATGCTCAATTCGTTTATTGCCAGGGAGTACGTGTTCGTAAAATTGCATGCGCCGACGTCATCTCTTATCGGGTAGACGCTCGTTTCGTTGCTTTTGATCTCGAGCTCATCCCTGAAGAGCCGTTTGGTTATGGAGGATCCTTCGATCGGGATCTTGATATCCGTCGGGCCGACGATCGCGAGGTTCTTCCCGATATAGATCGACGTGGTGTACGACATTCCGGGATCGATGGTGACCTGTGTGTTCTCGACCGTTCCCTTGAACTCGGATGCGCCATCGTTCTTGACGACGAGAGTACCTTCCTGCGAGCACCCCGAAACGGCGGCGATGAATACGAATATACCGAACAGCACCCCGATCCTATTCTTGCCCATGACTCCTCCTTTAGGCCACTTTTCGCTGCAATTACTTGGAAGATATCATTGCGGGCCGTCGATGTCAATTTCGCATTTTCTTGTGTTTAAGTCCCTGTTTCGGCTACAGTAAAGGCTGTCGCGCACTGCGTCCGGCGCGTGCACGAATGGAGGCGGCTCGAGCGATGCGTGTTCTCATGGTCCAGACGTTCTACTACTACCGGGGCGGGGACTCGACCTACATGCTCTCTCTCTCGAAGCTCCTCGAGGAAAAGGGGCATGAGGTGGTCCCGTTCGCCATGGAGCATCCACAGAATCTCCCCTCTCCGTACGGGCGCTTTTTCGTGAGCGAGGTCGATTTTCCCGGGCTCCTTCACGCGTCCTCGCCGGGCGCCGCTTGGAAGGTCGCGACGCGGAGCATCTATAACGGCGAGGCGCGGCGGAAGATCGCGGCGCTCGCCGACGAGGTGAAGCCCGATATCGCCCATTTTCATAATATCCACGCGCACCTGACGACGTCGATCGTGGCGCCGCTGCGCAAACGCGGCATTCCCATCGTCTGGACGCTCCACGACTACCGGCTCATCTGCCCGAACACAGCGCTCCTCAGCAGGGGGGAGATATGCGAGCGCTGCATTCCGAACCGGTTCTACGAATCGATACTCCAGCGGTGCAAGAAGGGGAGCCTTGCCGCGAGCTTCATTGCGATGCTCACGACGCTCTACGAGCGCCTCGAGCGCATTCCTTCGCGGATCGACCGCTTCGTCACGCCGAGCGAGTTTCTCCGGTCGAAGCTCATCGAGGGAGGTTTCGATCCGGGGCGGATCGCGTGCGTTCCGAATTTCGTGGACCTCGCGCTCTATGCGGGGCATCCCGAGAAGGATTACTTCTGCTACCTCGGGAGGCTCTCGCACGAGAAGGGGCTCGATATCCTCATCAGGGCCGTCGCGAAGCTCGAGACGGGGCGTCTCCTCGTCGTCGGGGACGGACCCGAGGCGGACGACCTCAAGGCGCTCGCCCTGGAGCTCGGGACGAGCCGCGTGGAATTTGCCGGATACCGCAGCGGCGAGGAGCTCAAGCGGATCCTCGCCGAATCGCAGTTCCTCGTTCTTCCCTCGCGCTGGTACGAGAACCTTCCGTTCGCCGTGATGGAGGCCTTCGCTTCGTCCAAGGCGGTCGTCGCCTCGCGGATCGGCGGCATTCCCGAGATGGTCGATGACGGCGTAAACGGCCTCCTCTTTCCCGTGGGGGACGTCGAGGCGCTCGCCGCCTGTCTCCGGCGGATGCTCGGGGACCGCGGCGCGCGGGAGGAGATGGGGCGCCGCGGGCGGGAGAAGGCCGAGCGGCTCTACGGACGCGAAACGCACTACACGCGGATCGAGGGGATCTATCGCGAGGTGATCGCCGCGAAGCGCGCTTGATGCGGCCCGTGAGTGCCCGTATATTCAGGGCGCTCTGCACGGGGAGAATTATTCAGGAATGAATCAGTCGGGGCGTAGCGCAGTCCGGTTAGCGCGCCTGCCTTGGGAGCAGGAGGTCGCTGGTTCGAATCCAGTCGCCCCGACCATCTATTGCAGCGGGAGGTGCCGGATATGAACAAAGGCGATCGCGCGGCTTCGGTCCTGCGCGACGGCTTCAACTGCGCGCAGTCGGTATTCTCGACCTTCGCACCCGGGCTCGGGCTCGATGAAGGTACGGCGGCGAAGACTGCGAGCGCTTTCGGGGGCGGGATGGCCCGCACGGGGGACACGTGCGGCGCTGTGACGGGGGCGTTCATGGTGCTCGGCCTCCAGTACGGCAGCTCGCGGCCGGAGGACAAGGAGAGAAAAGAGAAATCATACGAGATGGCGCGGGAGCTCGCCCGGCGCTTCGCGGAGCGCAACGGCACGACCGTCTGCCGCGACCTCCTCGGCTGCGACATCGGCACGCCCGATGGATACGAGCAGGCGAAACAGCGGGGCCTTTTCGACACCGTCTGCGTAAAGCTCGTCAAGGATGCCGTGGAAATACTGGGGGACATGCTTTCGACCTGAAGGGAGGCCCTCTATGATGCTACCTTCCTG
>DATCCP010000133.1:0-3082 GCA_036511215.1 Candidatus Krumholzibacteriaceae bacterium | reverse complement strand
TATCAGGGGAACGGCTCCATCGACGTCGTCCGTGACGTCGATTTCGATCCGCTCGCCGAGCCCGACCGGAACATCATTCTCTACGGAAACGGCGCCACGAATGCTGCGTGGAAGCCGCTTTTTTCGAAGAGCCCCGTGCAGGTCGGCAGAACGAAACTGACAATCGGAGGCGTCGGGGCCGCGCTTCCGGACGGCGCTTCATGCGGCTGTCTCTTCATTCGTCCGCGCCCGGGGAGCCCCATAGCGAGCGTCGGCCTCGTATCGGGCACCGATCTTGCAGGGATGAGGCTCGCAAACCGGATTCCCTATCTAAGCCCGGGAATCAACCTGCCTGATCTCACGGTGCTCGATCAGCGCGTCCTGAGCGAGGGAGACGCAGGCGTTCTCATGACCGGCTTCTTCGGGCTCGACTGGAGTGTCGACAGCGGCGAGTTCGTAGGCAGCGGCCGCGCGTGGTGGAAGTCCCGATAAGCCGCGTCAGGCGCGCCGAACGCAATTTGGTTTACGCGGCGGGGGCAAGCTGCTGTTATGAAGAGTCTTTTGGAATTCGTACAACCTTTGCTCCAAGGAGGATCCCTATGGCTTCTTCCGGCCTCGTGCGAAAAGGATTCACGCTTCTTGTACTCATCGTCTGTCTCGCGCCAGCCGTATCGGCGCAGATAAACGATCAGCTCTCGGCGTACACGGGTGCGAACGCCAAGGGCTATCTGTTGCCTCTCGCGAACGCCTTCGGCACGGATCTCAACACCGGCATCTTCCGCTCGGCGTCGATTCCGAGAATGCATCCTACCGTAAGGCTCGAGATTGAAGTGATGAGCGTGATCTTCGGCGACGGCGACAAGACCTTCCGCGCCGTCACGGAACAGGGATTCTCCCCCGCGCAGCGCGTCGAGGCGCCGACCATCGTCGGCTCCGAGAAGGCCGTGCTCGTCGAGGGAGACGGGGGGACGACGTACGCCTTTCCGGGCGGCTTCAACCTCCACTCCTTCGCGCTGGCCGCGCCGCAGCTCAGGATCGGGGGAATCTACGGCACCGAAGCCATCATCCGGTACTTCGCCCTCAAGATCAGCGGAGAAGGCGATGAGAGCAAGGATCTCGGCGACATCGGACTCTTCGGTTTTGGCCTGAAACACAGCATTTCCCAGCATATCGCGAGGACGCTTCCCGTCGACCTGTCCGCGGGCTTCTTCTGGCAGCGGTTCACCCTCGGGAAGAACAAAGAGGGCGACCACCTCATGACGTCCAACGCGTTCTCGTTCGGCGTTCAGGCGAGCAAGAAGCTCGCGATGTTCTTCGTTCCCTACGCGGGACTCTCGTACGACACCCATAAGATGGACCTCTCCTACGACAGCAAGGCGACGGGCACGGAGAAGACGGTCGACGTCAATTTCGAGGGGACGAGCACGATGCATCTCACGCTCGGCCTCATGTTCAACGCGCCGGTCGTGAACCTGTTCGGCGAGTACGACATCGCGAGCCAGAGCAGCTTCTCGTTCGGCGTGGGCCTCGGCTTCTAGCATTCGAAGCTTGTTTTACGTGAAAGGGAGCGTGAGATACATGACGGCAATAATGAAAAAAGCGGTGCTGCTCTTCCTCACGGCCGGACTCCTGGCCGGCATGAGCAGCTGTATCATGGAGGACCGGACGGTGGAGTTCGTCGTGACCCATGAGACGTGCGCGACGTTCGACGTGAGCTCCACCACGACGAGCTTCGTTGTTCCGACGTCCGTATTTCTCGCCGACGAGATCAACGCGGCCCTGAGCGACAACGACGTGGCACGCGAAGACATCATGTCCGTTCGGGTCGTGAGTGTCTCGTACGGCGTCACCGGGTTCACGCCGCCGGTTCCACCGCACGACTGGCATATCACGGGCTCCGTGACTGTCGAGCGATACGACATATCGGACGGCCCCGAGACGCTTCTCAACTACACGGATGAGTTTGTCCAGGACGAGTACGGGAAGCGGATCCCTGCCAGTCTCAATTTGGCCGGCGTGGAGATTATCAACCGCGCGCTCGACGATTTTATCGCCGGGGGGAATCCCGTTCTCGTTTTCAAGCTGGATAACAGTTCCGTGAGGCCGGTGCCGAGCACGCCGGATCCGATTGTGTTCCAGTGGAAGCCCTGCGTCGTGCTCCACATCGTCACGAAGAAGGATATCCAGGTGCCGGATCCCTTCTGACGTCCCGGCCGGCTATCTTCCCCCGAACGGGTAGGAGTAGCCCACGGTGAACGCGAGCGAGCCGGTGTTGTTCTTGCCGTTCAGCGCGGTGTCCTTCTGGATATTCGTGAACCCGTAAGAGAAATGGGCGTCGATGACGAGATCCCCCGGCCCGTACGGCATCTCGACGCCGAGGCCTCTCGCGGCGCCGATGTTCGTCGAGTTGACGTCCTGCCTGATATTGGTGTCCGCGTCGAAGCTCTGCGCCGGATAGGGGAGCTTTGTTCCCGCCTTGTCCTGGTAGAGCAGGCTCGAGCCTCGCGTGACGGTTTTGGCCCGGACGAGAAACCCCACATACGGGCCCGCGTCGATAAAGAATCGAATCGTCTGTCCCCAGTCGAGCTTGGCCAGAACGGGAATCTCGAGATAATCGATGATGGCCTCGTTGTTGAAGCTTGCGTAGACCGTCGTGCCCGGCGGAACCGGGAGCGCCGGATCAGGAGTGATCGGCTGCATGCCGTTTCGCTTGCCCCCCTCGGATGAGTAGTTGATCTCGCCGCGCACGGAGAGGTTGGGCCGCATCATGTAGTCGGCGAAGACGCCGAAATAGGGGCCGAATCTCGACGTGTACCCCTGGCTCACCTCGTTCGTGCCGCCCTTGAGGTCCGGGACGCTCGGGCCGCCGTGGAAGCCGACCCAAAGCTGATTGGCGAATGCCGCGCCGCCTCCAGCCAAGAGAATAACGAGCATGACGGCGAGCGCCGGCGCCGCTCGGCGGGAGCGCGCCGGATTTGAATACATGTCTGCATGTCTCATTTTCATGAGCCACCTCCTGTGTTCCATCGTCACCGGCGTCATAGCACATTCAGAATCTCATTTGCAAGGCAATGCCGGCCTGCGCGCCGGGGCATGCCGGAAC
>DATCCP010000132.1:0-4791 GCA_036511215.1 Candidatus Krumholzibacteriaceae bacterium | reverse complement strand
CGCCGCCTCCGCCGCGATGACGTAGAGGGCCACTATACCAGCGAGCATGAACATGAATGAGCGCTCGAGCGGTGCCAGCCCGAAGATCTCCGCGACCGGCGTGAAGGGCAGCGCCAAGGTCGCCGCGATGACGAGAAACGTCGCGAGCGCGAGATGCCACCCCGGTCTGCTCGCGAAGAACGGCCGCCGCGTCCGTATGACGAGCACGATGAGCGAGGCCGAGACGACCGACTCGAGGAACCATCCCGTCCGGAACTGCGCGGGCGTCGCGCGGAGCACGTAGATGAGGATCCCGAACGTGAGAAAGTCGAATATCGAGCTGACGAGCCCGAAGGTCAGCATGAACCGGCGGATAAACTTGATGTTCCAGCGGCGGGGCCGCTCGACGAGCTCCCGGTCGACCGCGTCGGTCGCGATCGTCATCTGGGGAAAATCGGAAATGAGGTTCATAAGAAGGATCTGTTTCGGCAGGAGCGGGAGAAACGGCAGGATGAGGGACGCCCCCGCCATGGAGAACATGTTCCCGAAGTTTGCGCTCGTCGCCATGAAGACGTACTTGAGCGTGTTCGCGAAGGTCGCGCGCCCCTCCTCCACGCCGTGGAGCAGGACGCGGAGATCCCTCTCGAGGAGCACGATGTCGGCGGCCTCCTTGGCGACGTCGACGGCGCTGTCGACCGAAATGCCGACGTCGGAGGCGCGCAGCGCGGAGGCGTCGTTGATGCCGTCCCCCATAAAGCCAACGACGTTCCCCGCCTTCTGGAGGGAGATGATGATGCGTTCCTTCTGGTTCGGCTCGACCTCGGCGAAGACGTCGACGTCGCTCGCGAGGCTCACGAGCGCGCCGTCGCTCATCTCGCGCAGGGCCTGTCCCGTGAGGATCACCGGATCCGCGACGCCGAGCTGCCTCGAGACGTTCGCGGCCACGAGCCGGTTGTCCCCGGTGATCATCTTGCACGACACCCCGAGGCGATCGAGGCTCGCGATCGTCTCGGCGATGCCTTCCTTCGGCTTGTCGAAGAACACGAGGAGCCCCGAGAAGATCATGGCGCTCTCGTCGCTCTTCTCGATGCGCGTCGCGGAGCCCGCGTCCTTGTATGCGACGCCGAGCACGCGGCAGCCCTGATCGCTCAGCTCCTGGAAGCGGTGTTCGACTCCCGCGCGCACCGCGGCGATCTCGACGATGCCCGCGCCCGAGGTTTCCGCGAAGGAGCAGATGTCGAGGATGGGGACCAGCGCGCCCTTTGTGACGATGAGCCGCCGGCCGTCCTTTTCGGCGACGACCGAGAGCCGTTTGCGGATGAAGTCGTACGGTATCTCGTCGAGCTTGCGCCACCCCGCGAGATCGAACGAGCACGAGCTGCGGACCGCCTCGTCGATCGGATTCTTGTACCCGGTCTGGTACGAGGCGTTGAGATATGCATTGAAGAGCACCTTCTCGCTCTGGTTCCCCTCGGCGTCGAGCGCGGAGTGGAGGTGCACGATTCCCTCGGTCAGCGTGCCGGTCTTGTCCGAGCAGAAAACGTTCATGCTCCCGAAGTTCTCGATCGACGCGAGCCGCCGCACGATCACCTTGTTCGCCGCCATGCGGCGCGCACCCTGGGAGAGGTTGACGCTGATGATCGCGGGGAGGAGCTGCGGAGTGAGCCCCACCGCGAGCGCCAGAGAGAAGAGGAACGAGTCTACGACCGGCCGGCGGAGATACACGTTGACGGCGAAGATGGCGATCACGAGGAAGAGCGTGACCTGCATGAGGAAATAGCCGAAGCGCCGCACGCCGCGCTCGAACTCCGCCTCGGGAGGCCGGAGCTTGAGCCGGTCGTAGATCTTGCCGAACTCCGTGCCGCGGCCCGTCTGGACGACGAGCGCTTTCCCCGTGCCGCTCACGACGTGCGTGCCCTTCCAGAGCGCGTTGGTCCGCCGGGCGAGCGCCGCATCTTTCGGGAGAACACCGCAGGTTTTCTCCGCCGGGAAGGTCTCCCCCGTGAGCGTCGCCTCGTCGACGAAGAGATCGCGGGACTCGAGGATGAGGGCGTCCCCCGGCACGTTGTCTCCCGCCTCGAGAAGGACGACGTCCCCGGGCACGACGTCGGACGCTGGGATAGACACCGCGCTTCCGTCGCGCATCACGGACGCCTCTATCTGGATGATCGCAAGGAGCCCCTTGACCGCGTTCGCGGCGCCTCGCTCCTGCCAGAAGCCGAGCGCGCCGCTCACGAGCACGATCGTGAGAATGATGATCGCGTTCGTGGTCTCGCCGAGAAAGAGCGCGAGCACCGCGGCGGCGATGAGGATCAGGATGAGGGGACTTTTGAACTGGCCGGCAAAGAGGACGAACGCGCCCGCGTCGTGCCGGGGCTTGAGGACGTTCGCGCCGTGCCGGCCAAGGCGCTCGGCGGCCTCCGCCGCGGTGAGCCCGGCCGTCGTCGTCCCCAGGCGCTCGACGAGCTCGGCGGCCGGGACGCTCCAGAACATTCTATCGCCATTCACAGGGGCCATAATCAGATAATCGCCGGAAGTTCCCTCATCCCGAATCTCTTTGCTTCCATCTCCATGAGCTCTTTGAGGTGCGCGCCGACCTCGTCGTCAAGCGGCGCAGGGTGATGCGTCGCGAGAATCTTCTCGACGCGCTCGGCCGAGCGACGGGCCGCGTCTTTTGCCCCTTCCTTCTGCCACTCGTCGAGGGCACTGCGGTCGATCACGTCGCCGGGGAAGTAGGCCTCCTTCCGGAACCATTTCAGCGTGTGAGCAAGCGAGAGGAAGCTCTTGCGCTCGATCCCTTCCCGCATGAGCTCGCTCGAAACGATGGGGTCGTCCCTCAGCTCGATGCCCGAGGCGAGCCGGAGCGCCATACCGCAGATCTCATTGTCGAGAACGAGCTTCTCGAGGCTCTGGCACGACTCGAAGTCGAGCATGCCGGGGCCGGAGATGTTGTTGATGCCCGAAAGCGCCGCGATGATCGCACCCATCGCGGTCTCCATGCCCGCCTGGTAGTCGACGACCTTCGAGTCGCTCAGCGCCATGTACGCCTGGACGGGGAGGCCGAGGTGTTTTCCGATCTCGGCGTAGGCGCCGTCTATCATCATCGTCTCGACCGCGCCCATCGGCGTCGTGCCCTTGCGCATGTCGAAGCACGCGGGGGAGCCCCCGTAGATGATCGGGGCGCCCGGTACTGCGAGCTGGTGAATGACGACGCCGCTCAGGGACTCCGCACAGTGCTGCGTCACGGCCCCCGCCAGCGTGACCGGAGAGGTCGCCCCGGTCAGCGGCATCGAGATGAGCTCGGCCACGATCCCCGTTCGCGCGCAGTCGATGAGCGCCTGCGCCGTGAGGTCGCTCCATTTCAGCGGAGGCGAGGGACAGCAGTCGAATATCGCATTCGGCTTCTCGCGGAGCTTCTCCGCGTCACCGGCGACCGCGGCGAGCATCTCGTGCATCACCTTGAACGCGTCGACGCGGAAGGTGCCCGTCACGACGGGCTTCGGAGAATGCGTGAGCGCGATGTAGAGCCGGTACCGGTCCTGTATCTCCTGCGGCACGTCGGCCGAGATGAGCCCCGTGCTCTGCGCGGCGTAGCCCGGGAGCGCGTCCGTGAGCGTGACGAATCTCACGAGGTCCGCCGTCACGGGCGTCCTCGCGCGAGCGGTTTTGGCGTCGTATATTCTCAGCGCCGCCGAGCCCGGGTTGAAATGAATGCGGTCCCCCCCGAGCTCCATGGCGCTCTCGCCGTCTCTATTGTAAACGGTGATCTTCGAGGGGGCCGACTGGAGCGCCTTGTCCACGAGGTCCGCGGGGATTTGCACGCGGCGCTCGGCGCGTTCAATGCGCGCGCCGGCGCCGTCCAGGAGCGAGAGCGCTTCGTCGTTCTCCACGAAAACGCCGATCTCCTCGAGGAGCCTCTTCGCCTCCTCCACGATCTTCTTCCGCGCCTGTGCGGTGAACCACGTGACGCGGGGATTCATTTTCCTGCCCACAACGGTCCTCCCTCTACTCGAGCCTATACAGGCAATCGGTGCGGCCGCAGTTGCCGCATGAGTTCTCGCTGCGCAACATCTCCGGCTCCTTCGCGACGTGCTTCGCGAACGATATCGATTTCCGCGGCGCCATCATGAACGTCTCGCTGAGGCGGACGCCGATACGCTCCGCGGGAAGCAGTCTGAAAATGGCTCCCTGCCCCCGCACGTCCCAGTCTCCGTAGCCGGGGCTCGCGCGGCACGAGGTCGCGAGCCCCTCCCTCGCCGCCTCGGCGGCGATTGTCCTATCAATGTACTCCGCGACCGCCTCCGCCGCAACCGATCCGATCGAATCGAGCACGACGGCCCTGAGGAGCTCGTCGCCGCCGGCGAGGCGCGTGACTTCCGCCTCGAGCGCCGGGCCGATCGTCGAGACACAGACGGCCATTCGATCGAGGCGCGCGAAACCCGCCGGCCCGGCAAGCTCCCGCCCCGCCGCATACGCATAGATTCCCCGCGGCGCGATGAGCCCTTCCGCCGCGCGGAGCACATCGTTCAACACGTCGTCGTACCGCTCGCCGGGGGCCGGGCGTTTCCGGTCTTTCGAGCCGAGATAGCGGCGCACCTCGGCCGTGTCGACCGTGACACTGAAATTCTCGAGCACGACAGGCGTCATCATTTTCCATGAATGAGAGCGTTATGAATCTCGCGAATGAACTCGGGGGTCGTGCCGCAACAGCCGCCGACGGCGTTCGCGCCGGCCGCGACGATCTTCACGACGTCCTGCGCGAACTCCTGCGGCCGCTGCTTGTACACGGCGATGCCGTGCTCCATGACGGGG
>DATCCP010000131.1:0-8667 GCA_036511215.1 Candidatus Krumholzibacteriaceae bacterium | reverse complement strand
ATCTTCGTCATGACGATGGCTTCGGCCGCGACGTGGCTGTTCCACAGGTACATTCTCGTTCGCTTCGGGCTCGAGTATCTCCAGACGGTGACCTTTATCCTCGTGATCGCGGCCCTCGTTCAGGTCGTCGAAACGGTGCTTCTCAAGACGAGCCCGGCGCTCTACAGAGCGCTCGGCATCTATCTGCCCCTCATCACGACGAACTGCGCCGTGCTCGGCGTCGCCGTTCTCAACATCCAGAAGCAGTACAACCTCGTCCAGACGACGGTGTTCGGCTTCGGCGCCGCGGTCGGCTTCGGGTTCGCCATGATGATCTTCTCGGGAATCAGGGAACGCATCGAGCTGTGCGATACGCCCGTCCCTCTGCGGGGAACCGCGATCGGGCTCGTGACGGCGGGGCTTTTGTCCCTGGCCTTCATGGGCTTCACGGGGCTCGTGAAACAATAAGGAGAGACGTTCCATGGTGGCCGCGGTCATCGCCCTCTCGGCGCTCGCCCTCGTCTCGAGCCTGCTGCTGGCGATTGTGGCGCGCGTCCTCGCCGTCCCCTCGAGCGCGGCGGTCGAGGAGATCGAGAGTGCGCTCCCCGGCGCCGACTGCGGCGGCTGCGGGCTTCCGGGCTGCGGGGAGCTCGCGCGGCGCATCGCCGAGGGAAGAGCCGATATCGACGCGTGCCCGGTCGGAGGAGAGCGCGTCGCGCGGATGATCGCCCTCGTCACGGGGAAGGCCTTCACGGCCGGGAAGGTGCGCAGGGTGGCCGTCATTCTCTGTGACGGCGGGGACCAGGTCACAACGAGGCGTTTTCATTACAACGGCGTGAGGGACTGTGCCTCGGCGGCGATCCTCTTCGGCGGCGACAAGGCTTGCCGGTACGCCTGCATGGGGCTCGGAACCTGCGCGGGGATCTGCCCGTTCGACGCGATCCACATGCTGCCGAACGGTCTGCCCGAGGTCGATGCGGCCGCCTGCACGGCGTGCGGGAAATGCGTGGCGGCGTGCCCCAAGAGCATCATCAAGCTCGTGCCGGTCGACAGGCGCGTCCATATCCTCTGCTCGTCTCACGACGGGGGGGCGATGGTCAGGAAGGTCTGTCGCGTGGGGTGCATCGCCTGCCTGAAGTGCGTGCGGGAGGCGCCCGGGGGAGCGATCACGATGCAGGACAACCTCGCGGTCGTCGACTATAACTTCGAGATACCCGATGCGATCGCCGCGGTCTGTCCGACGAATACCATTCATGTCATGGCGCTCGACGGCGCCGGCGACGCGCGCGACGACGTCTCGTCCGCCGGGGGTGAGCTCTGATGGCAGGGCGCAGATTTTCCGGGGGCGTTCATCCTGTCTACGGCAAGGACCTCTCCGACCGGCGCGCGATCGAGACGATGCCGCTGCCCGGGCGGCTCATCGTCCATTTCGCGCAAAATGTCGGCGCGGCCCCGAGACCGGTCGTGAAGAAGGGGGACGCGGTCAAGAAGGGGCAGGTCATCGCCGAGCCGCAGGGCTTCATATCGGTCCCGCTGCACGCGCCGACATCCGGCATCGTGCAGGCGTTGGGCGTGTTCCCGCATCCGGTCGGCGCCGACATGCAGGCCGCTGTAATCATTCCCGACGGCGCTGATGAATGGGCCCCCGGCCTCAACGCGGAGCGCGGCACGGAAGGGCTCGACGCGGAGAGGATAGTGTCGATCATCCGGGAGGCCGGCCTCGTCGGCTTGGGCGGGGCGGCGTTTCCGACGCACGTGAAGCTCTCCCCTCCGAAGGAGATGCCCATAGACCTCCTCATTATAAACGGCGCCGAGTGCGAGCCGTACCTGACGGGCGACCATCGTCTCATGCTCGAGAGACCGGACGCGATCCTCGAGGGCGCTTCATACTTCGCCCGGGCGCTCGGCGTGAAGCGCGTGATCGTCGCGATCGAGAAGAACAAGCCCGACGCGATCGAGACGATGCGGACGGAGGCGGGTTCGTACGGGTACTCGGTCGCGGGGCTCGACGTCGTGTATCCGCAGGGCGCCGAACGGCAGCTCATATACGCGCTGACGGGCCGGAAGGTCCCCGCAGGCGGGCTCCCGATGCACGTGGGCGTGCTCGTCCAGAACGTCGGCACGGCGCTCGCGGCATCCGAGGCGATCCGGTTCGCGAGGCCGCTCATCGAGCGCGTCGTGAGCGTGACGGGCAGCGGGACCGTCACTCCACGGAACGTGCTCGCGCGGATCGGGACCACGTTCGACGATCTCATCGCCTTCTGCGACGGACGTTATCCGGATGCCGGCAAGGTCATCAGCGGCGGTCCCATGATGGGTGTGGCCCAGTACTCGCTCGAAGCCCCGGTCACGAAGGGCACGACCGGCGTCGTCCTTCTCAGGCAGAGAGAGGTCGCCCAGTTCGTGAACGAGGCCTGCATACGCTGCGGTCGGTGCGTGCGTGCGTGCCCCATGCGCCTCAACCCGTCGGTCCTCGGCATCTTCGCCGAGCATTTCCGCTTCGACGACATGGAAGAGCACCACGTCACGGATTGCATCGAATGCGGCTGCTGCTCGTACGTGTGCCCCTCGCGGCGGCCGATGGTGCACAATTTCCGGCGGGCGAAGGCGGAGATCCGGAGCGCGGCCGCCGGCGCGATCTGAAGGGGGTACCGTTGGCGGAGAAGAACGATATGGAGGTCAGGGAGAATCTCGAAGAGGCGCTTCCCCGCTTCCTCGTGAGCTCGTCTCCACATATACACGAAGGGACGCGGATCGGCGATATCATGCGGCTTGTGATTATCGCTCTCGTCCCGGCCGCGCTTTTCTCCGTGTACCTGTTCGGGCTCAGCGCGTTTCTCACGATCGCCGTTTCGGTCTCCTCCGCCGTCATATTCGAAGCGGCGTGGCAGAAGATCATGCGGAAGCCGGTGACGATCGGCAACATGAGCGCCGCGCTCACCGGGCTTCTCCTCGCCCTCAACCTTCCGTCGACGAGTCCGTGGTGGATGATTTTCGTCGGGACCTTCTTCGCCGTTATCGTCGCGAAACAGTTCTACGGAGGGCTCGGCTACAATATCTTCAACCCGGCCCTCGTCGGCCGCGTCGTCCTCCTCATCGCCTTTCCTGTGCAGATGACGGCGCGGTGGGTCGCCCCCTCCGCGTGGGGAATGAACGCCGTGACGACCGCCACACCTCTCGGCAGGGTGCGGGAGGCGCTCCTCTCGACGGGGCATCTCGACGTCCACCTCACGCCTCATGAGGTGTTCAATCTTCTCCTCGGAAACCGCGCGGGATCCCTCGGCGAGGTCTCCGTTGTGCTGCTGGCAGCGGGGGGTATCTTCCTCATCGCACGGAAGATCGTCACCTGGCATATTCCCGTTTCGTTCATCGGAAGCGTGTGGGCGATGACCGGCGTATTTCATCTCGCGAGTCCCGCCCGGTACGCCGATCCGAGCTTCCATGTGATCACGGGGGGGCTGTTCCTCGGTGCGTTCTTCATGGCGACCGATTACGTCACGAGCCCCATCACGCCGGCCGGAAAGCTCGTCTTCGGGGTCGGGTGCGGGGTGGTCACGGTCGTGATCAGGCTCTTTGGGGGCTACCCGGAGGGCGTCAGTTTTGCTATATTGCTGATGAACGCCTTCACGCCGCTCATCGACCGGTATCTGAAGCCCGCCGTGTTCGGTTCGCGGAAGGGAAGGACCGGCCCGGCCGTATGAGCGCCGCGCCGGGGCGAGCTGGACGGCGGGAAGATCGCACCACTGGAGGTTGACGCGTAATGAAGGAAATCGTGAGACTCTGTGTCGTGCTTACGTTGATCGGCGCCGTATGCGCCGCGGTCATGGCGTTCGTGGATCAGGAGACGAAGGCGCCGATCGAGAAGTCGGCCGCCGCGGAAAAGATGGACGCCGTGAAGGCGGTCATGCCTGTCCTCGACAATAATCTCGAGAAGGACGCGGTCACGATCAAGGACGCGGACAGGGGAATGGAGCTCACGTTCTACCCGGGCAAGAAGGGCGGGGTGAGCGTCGGCGCGGCGTTCGTCATCGTCGCCCCGAACGGGTACGCGGGGAACATCGAGATTCTCGTCGGCGTCGACACGGCGGGCGTCGTCACGGGGATCGAGATCCTCAGGCACGCGGAGACCCCGGGCCTCGGGAGCAAGATCGCGACGCCGGCGTTCAAGGGTCAGTTCATCGGCAAGAGCATCAAGAATCCGGCCGAGTGGAGCGTCGTTAAGGACGGCGGTACGTTCAAGCAGATCACGGGGGCGACGATTTCGTCGCGCGCCGTCACGACGGCCATCGCGAGCGGGCTCGAGTTTCTCGAGGCCCACAGGGTCGAGGTGTTCGGCGCGCCGAAGGCGCACGCCGGTTCCGCCTCCGGCACGGCGAAACCGGCCGGGACCAAACCCGTACCCAAGGGAGGGAAGTAGTGGGTGCTCTGAGGGAGCTCACGAAGGGGCTCTGGGCCGAGAATCCGATATTCCGCATCGTGCTCGGATTGTGCCCGACGCTCGCGATCACGACTGCCGCCGTGAACGGCATCGGGATGGGGCTCGCCGCCACGTTCGTTCTCGTCGGTTCGAACGTGATGATCTCGGCGCTCCGCGGCGTCATTCCGAGGAAGATCCGCATCCCCGGCTATATCGTCATCATCGCCACGTTCGTAACGGTCGTCGACCTCGTGATGAACGCGTACTTTCAGCCGCTCCACAAGGCGCTCGGCATCTTCATTCCGCTCATCGTCGTCAACTGCATCATCATGGGAAGGGCCGAGGCGTACGCGGCGAAGAACGGCGTGCTCTACTCGATGCTCGACGGCATCGGGATGGGGCTCGGATTCACGCTCTCGATCGTCGTGATCGGGATGATACGCGAGACGCTCGGGAACGGCACGCTCTTCGGCGTGAGCGTCATGGGCCGATCCTACATCCCGTTTCTTCTCCTGATCCTTCCCCCGGGAGCGTTCATCCTGCTGGGCTCTATGCTCGGAGCGATGAACAGGCTCGAGATGCACCTGGCGAAGCGCTCGGGCAGAACTGTCGTCCTCCGCAAAGAGCATGATTGCGCGAGCTGCGAGATCTTCCGCGGGTGGTTCGGCGAAGGAACCGGCGAGGCGCCCGACCAGCGCTAGAGGCGGACCAGGTGCCCGAGCGAGAAGACGAACGCAATCGCCGCCGCGTGCAGGATCCACCAGCCGATGCGCCCTCTCATGAAGTGTTTCACGTTGCTACCTCCATATGAAGTGCCCGAGCGCGAAGATCACGCCCAGGTAGAAGAAGTGCTTCGTCCAGTAGAGGGGCGTGAACAGCCTCCCCATCCCGTGCGGGTGATAGTGCGCCATGACGATCTGTCCGAGGAAGAGCTTCGGGAAGAGGAGGAAAATGTCCGGGAGTTTGGTTTCGGTCAAAACGGCGTGGAGCGTGAGCGTGGAAGGCGGTTTCGCGATGCTCAGAGAGGCCATCGCGACGGCGCCGATAACGACGCTCATCCCGTTGATGAGGTAGCCGGCCATGAACGTGCGCGCCGAGTTGAGGAGGAACGGGACCGCGACGATGCTGACGATACCGGTGATATAGGGCACGAAGGCCTTCGGATCCGCGGGGTCGAAGGAAACGGGATAGATCCTCTGGTGGAGGAGCCATCCGCCGAGCGACAGAAATACGATCGCGTAGACGGGGAGCTGGATCTCCTTCTTGATCACTTCAATCATCCCTTTCGAAACGGAAGACCGACGGGTTCAGCCTTTCTTCAGCCCTACCGCACGCGGCTCGTGTCGCGGATATGCCTGCGCTCCGGCCACGGAAGAGATGACAGGCTGCGCGCCCAGAGACCGATCGTTCTCACCTTGCCGGCCGCGAGCGCGGACTCGTCGTAGGGCATGCGTGCTCCCTTGATCCCATCGACGCCGCGCACTTTCCAGACGAGGTAGCTCATCCCGGGTCTCTTCGTGTCGACGAGTTTGAGAGAGTCGATCTCGCGGCTCTGGACGTCGCTCACGGATCCGGGCAGCTTCGCGGACTCGAGACTGAGCTGCATCTTTGGATGCGCGCCGCCGTGGCAGCCGGCGCAATCAGCCTTGAACACTTCCATGGCCCGTGCGTTGAGCACGTTCTTGAGGGAGTCGTTCCAGATCATCCTGCCCTTGGACCCTGGCTGCTGCGCCAGCCCCGAAAAACCGAACATGATGGCGAGGACCGCCGTGCAGAGCACGACGCCGATCCCGGTGAACGAAATACGTTTCGGACTCATACGCGTCTTTCCTTTCCGGGGCCGGCGGAATCACTTCGCCGGCACCCCATCCTTGAACTGCAGTCGAGTGTGGAAATCCCCCGCCGTCCGGTATTCGATACCGTCTCCAGCGGGCATGGCGAACACCGCGGCGACGCCCGGGAGCAGGGCGACGGCCTCTCGTGCCGCGTCCGGCCCGAGGACGAAGAGCTTCGAAAGCGCGTCGGACGAGAGCCCCGTCGGCGCCACGACCGTAACGCTCAGTACGGCCGAGACGGGACGTCCCGTTCGCGGATCGATGAGGTGGCCATACCGCTTGCCGTCGAGCTCGACGAAGTTCTCGTAGTTGCCCGACGTCGCGACCGCCTGGTCCCTCAAAAGGAGCGACCCGACCGTCCCGAGGCCTCCCTTCGGGTCGCGGATGCCGATCGTCCATCCCGCCTCGCCCGGGGGCGCTCCGAGCGCGTAGATGTTGCCGCCGATATTGACGAGCGCGTTCCTCGCGCCGAGCTTCTTGATCACGGCGACGCACCGGTCGAGGGCGTAGCCCTTCGCGACGCCGGCGAGGTCGATCTGCGTTCCCGGCGGAAGCGTGACCGTCGATCTCGAGGAATCGAGGACGACCTTTTGGTAACCGACGAGCGATCGTGCGCGCGCGATCTCCTCATCGGTCGGGAGCTTCGCCGTGCCTCCCTCGAAGCCCC
The DNA here is from genome assembly GCA_036511215.1 of Candidatus Krumholzibacteriaceae bacterium. GTDB lineage: Bacteria > Krumholzibacteriota > Krumholzibacteriia > Krumholzibacteriales > Krumholzibacteriaceae > SSS58A. The sequence continues at coordinate 1,769 of DATCCP010000131.1, read as the reverse complement.
AGAGAAGAACGAGCGGGCGGACGGTCACGTCGAAGGCCCCCGACGTGGCCTTCGAGTAGAAGAGAGAGCTGTCGATGATGGAGTAGAGCTCTCTCGAAACAGTGAAGGGCGCGCCGTTCGATTCGGCGTTGAGGCGCGAGATTTCGCTCGTCGACCTCCAGTTGCTCATGACGCTCTCGATGCGGTACATCTCGCGAAAGGCCGCGTCCGCCGCCCGCTCAGCATCGTTCTTCCGCATCCCGGCGATCGTTACCCACGCCTTCGTTCCCATAACGAAGGTGTCCTTCGTGTACGGGTCTCCGCGCGCGCACGCCTGGACGAGGATCAGGACCGCGGCGAGCGTGCAGGCGAAGGTTTTCGTGCCTCTCCGGATCATCGTTCTTCGGGCCTCCCGAGGAGTCTGAACATCCTTCTCTTATACTCCTCGACTCCGGGCTGGTCAAATGGATTGACCCCGAGGAGACGCGCCGAGATCGCGACGGCGATCTCGAAGAAGACGAAGAGCTCCCCGACGGAGCCCGGGGTGACGGCGTCTGTTTCGATCGTGAGAACGGGAATGCCCCCCGCCGCGTGGGCCTCCCGCGTGCCCTCGAACGCCGTGCGGTTGACCTCGCTCAGGCGCTTGAGCGCAAGGTAGTTCAGACCGTCGAGATCGGCCTCGTCGGCGGGCACCGTTAGTCCCGCGCGCGACGCCGCCGCGGAGAGGAAGGTCTCGAGAATGTTCCGGGAGCCGTCCTGGAGGTACTGTCCGAGCGAATGCAGATCGGTGCTCATAACGGCCGATGCCGGGAAAAGCCCCGCTCCCCGTTTTCCTTCCGACTCCCCGGCGAGCTGCTTCCACCACTCGCAGAGCGCCGAGAGCTCGGGATGAAACGTCGAGAGCACCTCGATCGCGATCCCCTTCCGGTGGAGCAGGTGCCTCGCGGCCGCGTAGCGGACGGCGTCGTTGCGCGCGTCGTCCCTCGTGAATCTCGCGAGCGCGTCCGCAGCGCCGTCGATGATCTCGCCGACGGGCAGACCTGCGACCGCGCAGGGGAAAAGGCCGACGGGGGAGAGAACGCTGAATCTCCCGCCGACATCCGGCGGGATCGGAAAGGTCATCCAGGATTCCTTCGACGCCATCTTTCGGAGGGCGCCCGCGTCGCGATCCGTTATGGCGACGATCCGCTTCCGCGCGCCGCGTGCGCCGAACCGGGCGAGAAGCTTTTCCCGCAGGATGCGGAAGGCGATCGCGGGCTCGAGCGTCGTTCCCGATTTCGAGATGACGCAGAGCGCGAAACGGCTCTTCTCGAGCCGCCCGAGAAGCCGTTCGTGATACTCGGGGGAGAGGTTGATTCCGGCGAAGAGCACGGGGAAGGGGGCATTCTCCGCGAGCGCCTCGATCGCGGCGCGCGCGCCGAGGTACGAGCCGCCGATGCCGATCACGACGAGACAGTCGTTCTCGTCCTGTATCCGCTTCGCCTCGTCGGCGATCTTCCCGGTCTCGCTCCGGGGCGTGCGCGGCAGGTCGAGCCATCCGAGCATACCGGCGCCCGTTCCCTCCCTCCGCACGAGGGAACGAAGCTCCTCGAGGGCTCTCGGAACGGACCCGGCGAGCGCCTCATCCGGCAGGAAGGCACGGGTCAGCGTTGTGTCGAGATCAAGCACCGCATTCTCCCGTCGTTTGACGACACGGGCGTCCGCCCGCCCGGGACGACCGGGGGGCGCATGGCGCCTCGTTCATTTCGCCGCGCCGATGATCTTCTCCGCGAGCCGGACCGACTCCGCCG
>DATCCP010000130.1:0-4332 GCA_036511215.1 Candidatus Krumholzibacteriaceae bacterium | reverse complement strand
GGACTCCCCCCCCGGCCCCCCCCCCACCGGCTTGTCAGGCGCGGGCGCGACGCTTTTCCCGAACAACGGTATGCCGATTCCGAGATGCACTCGTCTCCCTTTCCCTATTGCACGAGGTGGTGCTTCTTCGCGTTCCGGAGCGCGTCCGTGATACGGGTGAACGCATCCACATCGATCTGATTTTCATCCATGAGCACTTCGACGAACGCCGCCACAACGCGCGAATCGAACTGCGTGCCCGAATGGCTGACGAGCTCGTCGACAGCCTCGGCGCTCGCGAGGCGCGAACGGAACGGCCGCTCGCTCACCATCGAAACGTACGCGTCGAGCACGGCGAGAATGCGGGACCCGATCGGGATCTGATCCCCCCTGAGCCCCATCGGATAACCCTTGCCGTCGGGGCGCTCGTGGTGGAACAGGATGCTCTGGCTCACGAGCTCGACGAACTCGAGCGGGCGGATGATGGCCGCGCCGCGCTGCGGGTGCTTCTTGATCTCTTCCATCTCCCCCGCGGTGAGATCGAGCGTCTTCTTCAGGATCTCCTCCGAGACGCACGTCATCCCGACGTCGTGTACGCTCGAGACGTACTGGATCACCTGAACCTCTTTTTCGCTCAGGTGCAGCTTGCGGGCGATTTGCACCGACCACGGGACGATCCGCCGCGCGACGCCGCGAGCGTCCTTTTCCTGCGTCGCCAGCAGCGACCTCAGCGACTGAATCGTTTCCTGGATGAACACGCGCGAGTCCTCCGCCGTCCTGATCCGCTCGATCACCTTCGAGAAGCGCATGCTCATCGATACGATGAGCGCGAGGTCGTCCCGATCGAACGGCTTGCCCGACGTCTTGTTGTTCGCGTTGATGACACCGATCACGGTCGAGCCGATCTTGAGCGGAACGCTCACGAGCGATTTCGTCTCGTACTGCGGGTTGTTCGGCGCGCCCTTGAGTCCGCTCGTCTCGACGTTCTCGATGAGGAGCGGCTCTCCCGTCTCCGCCACCTTGCCGGCGATGCCGCTGCCGAGGCGGACCCGCGAGTGGGAGACGATGTTCTCGTCGAGCCCGTAGGCGACCTTGATGAAGAGCTCCTTCTTCTCCTGATCGAGGAGCATGAGAGAGACTATCTTGGCCGAGAGCATCTCCGCGATGACCTGGACCGCGAGCTGGAACATCTCCTGGATCTCGTCGTGCGCGTCGATCGTATCGAACACGTTGTCGAGGAGATCGTTGAAGTGGTGCTCCTTCGGCAGCGTGAAGGTGAAGGTGCTCCCTTCGCCGAGACGGCTCGAAACGGTGATGTACCCGCCGTGCTGCTCGATAATGTTCTTCACGATCGCGAGCCCCAATCCGACCCCCTCCCCCGTGCCGCGTCGGACCTGGTAGAACTGCTTGAAGATGTTCTGGAGGTCCTCCTGCGGGATGCCGACACCCTCGTCGGACACCATGATCTTCACCGCGACCGCGTCCTCGACCGCTTCGATGAAGATGCGGGAGCCGCTCGGTGAGAACTTGATCGCGTTGCCGATGAGGTTTATGAACACCTGCTTTATGAGGTCCTCGTCCCCGTCGACGAACGGGAGCGCGGGCGGGAGCGTGACGACGAGGCGGAGCTTCTTGTCGCGTAGGTAGGGCTGCATCGAGGATTCGACTTCGGCGACGAGCGGCCCGAGCTGGAATATCTTGCGCTTCAGGGTCCGGTTGCCGAACTCGATCTTCGATACGTCGAGCACCTTGTTGACCATGCGGATGAGGCGGTCGGTCTCGCTCGAGACGATCCCGAGGAACTCCTTCTTCTCCGGAAAATTACCGTCGTCGATGTGGTCCGTGAGCGACTCGACGTACGCCTTGATCGAGGTAAGCGGGGTCTTGAGCTCGTGCGAGAGGTGCGAGAGGTAGCTCATCTTGAGCTTGTTCGAGTTCTTGAGCTCCTCGTTTTCATGGTCGAGCCGCTCGATACGTCCGTTCATGATCTCGTAGAGGCGGCTCTTCTCGATCGCCATCGCGACCTGACCCGAGAGGATCGTCATGAGCCGGGCGTCCTCCGGGTTGAAGGGCTCGCGGACGAAATCGCCGACCATGAGCACGCCGAGGTTGTCCTTGCCCGAATAAATCGGAACGCCGAGGAAGGAGACGAGCTTGCGGCCCGACACGAGGAGCGATTCCTCGATCGAGCGGTTCTCGCGCGCGTCATCGATGACGAGACCGGCTTCGTGCGAGCAGATGTCGGCGATGAGCGGATCGTCGGACAGGGCCGTGCTCGGCTCGAGGCTCACGGCGCCCTTCTCCCCGACCTCGACGTGCTCGACGACGTCGCGTTTCTGGTTGACGAGAATGACGGAGACCCAGGGTCTCCTGAGGAGCAGCGTGATCTCCTTGCACACCATCTTGAGAAGCGTGTCGAGGCTGATGACCGAGTTGATCCCGAGGCTGATGTCGTAGAGCCGCGTGAGCTCGAGGATGCGCTTCCGCGAGCTCAGGAGGCGGTCCTCCGTCTTGCGCACGTACACGTTGAAGTTCCCGTAAAAATTGCTGAACAGGTACGTCATGAGGCTCATGAAGCCGCCGACAACGAGGAGCGTCCCCACGAGGTACTGGGCGTCCGTCGGAATGGCGGTCTCGTTCGGGTAGCAGGTGAAGTGCGGCACGGCGCCCTGCATCTCGAGGATCCCGAGCGCCGCGAGCGTGCCGACCGAGACGCCGGTCACGATGAAACCCGCGAGCACCGGGGGCAACAGCCGCCCGGCGAAGAAGAGCGGTATCACGACGAGAAAGAGGAACGGGCTCTGCGCGGTCCCCGTAAGATAGATGAGGGCGAGCGCGGTGGAGCAGTCGATGAGCACCGTCATCCATTCCCAGAGCGTGCGCTTGCGCAGCGCGAGATTGTCGCTGTGCGCGAAGACGTTCTCGAGCCCCGCGATGACAAGGTTGAGAAACGTGGCCCCGAGGAACACCGCTATCACGAGCCCCGTCTGGTAGACGAACCCGGCGATTTCCCGCGCGATGAAGACAATAAAGAAAATCGATATGATCTCGACTGCCCGGATCTGTTGAATGCTCAACGTGGCGGGCATCCGCTCTTCCCTCTTGCCATGTGCAACCATACGGACTTCACCTCAGCCTACGGTGTCAGGAAGCTTCCTGGTATCATTTGTGATCGGTATCAGAATCGTGATCGCCGTTCCCTCGCCCGGCTTGCTCCGCACGTGAATCTCACCCTTCATGATCGTGATGATGCTCTTCACGAGCGCGAGCCCGAGACCGAGGCCCTCCGTTTTCTTCCCGTTCTCGAGGCGGAAGAACGGCGTGAATATGTCTTCGATCTTGTCCTCGGGTATGCCGACGCCGTGATCCTCGACCGTCACCGCGAGGAGGTTCTCCTTTGCGTCGCCGCGCCGCTCCTTCGCGAGCGAAGCGGTGACGCGGACGGGGCCGTGGTCGCCGCCGTGCTTGATCGCGTTCGAAATGAGGTTCTCGAGAACGACCTCGAGACACCGGCGCCGGACGAAAACCAGCGGAATCTCTCCCTCGATCCGTACCGAGACGATTCCCGCGCTTCCCTCGAACCGCTCGCGGACGCGCTCGAGGAGACTCCTGATCTCGATCCGCTCGAGCGCCTGGAGATCACCCGCGCCCTTCTCGACGCGGAGGAGCTGAACGAACGACTCAATAAGCTCTTCGAGGCGGGCGATGGCGTCTCGCGACTTCGCGAAGTAGCTCCGCTCCTTTTCGCCGGCGGCGTCTCCGAAACGCTCCTCGAGCAGCTCGAGGTAGCCGCTGATCGACGTCAGCGGTTTCGAAAACTCGTGCCCAACGATGAGCCGCGCCGAATCGAAGAGCCCGCGATACCGTCCGAGCTCCCGCCGGAGCACGGTGAGCTCCTCCTCGGCGTCGCGGATGATTCCGTCGAGCTTCACGTCTTCGCGCGTCTTTGTCGTGTTTCCCACGGCGGCACCTCGATCAAGCCCCGAATTCAACCTTCTCTTCAGCCTCGCTCGTCTTGCGCCGCTCTCGAACGACGACGCTCCCCGACATGCCTTTTCCGTAGCGTTTGAGCTCGGAGGCGATGTCGTTCACCTGGGCGTAGTGCTTGAGCTTTCCCTCGTCGTCGACGACGAGCGCGATCGTCAAGGACATGAGCGGCATTCGTTTGACCTCGCCGAGGCGGCTGTGAACCTCCATGAACCCACGCCTCACGTCGTCCTCGCGGAGGAGAATGAGCGAGCCCTTGTCGAACTCGTCGATGATGTGGCGCGCGATAAACTCGGCGCGCGCGGGCGAGGTGATGACGACGAAATCATCGCCGCCGATGTGGCCGACGAAGTCGTTCGCGCCCCC
>DATCCP010000129.1:0-16005 GCA_036511215.1 Candidatus Krumholzibacteriaceae bacterium | reverse complement strand
TCATCGTCCGCTCCCGGGATCGAAGATGGAAAAGCTCATCGCGTCACCTGCGCATCAGCGGTAGATGTTCTTGATCGATCCCCACGTCGTATGCTCGACGGCAGCCCCCGTGCATCCAGAGCCCGATGTGATAGCCCCGATGTACACATTGCAGGGATTAGCACTCTTGACGAGGCATGGGGAGGTGTTATGGAGCCAGTAGGGACCGGCCGAAGACTTCCAGAAACAGAACTTCGGATCCAAATAGAAATCATTCGCGCCCGCCGTGCATCCGCCGTAGTCCACGGTGTTGATATAGAAATCGTTGCAGCTGAGTGAGGCGATTCCCCCGGAACATTGAACGCCGGTACCGCAACTATAGACGATAGTCCGCGCGAACGTCGCGTTGCCCCCGGAGAACAGGGCTCCCGTCGTGCAGTGCACGATCGTCTGATTCCGGAGCGTTGCCGATCCGCCCTGGACCTCCACCGCCGTCCCGCACGAATCGACGAGGCTGAACCACATCGTCGCCACCGACGTGCCGGATATCGCAACGCCGCGGTTGCACGCCTGAACCGTGATGAATTGTACGGTTCCCGAGGAGCTCGCGACAACGACTCCCGTCTCGTAAGCCCTGAACGCGATGCTCCCGAGCGTGAACGACGACGAATTGTCGAAGGTGAGGCACGTGCCGCTGAGCGGGGTCGGAGCGATCATGAACACCCGCTCCCCCGGCCATTCATCCATCGAGATGCTCTTGCCGCTCACGATGATGCCGGTTTCATGGTAGACCCCTCCGTGAATCGCCACGGCGTCCCCGGAGGCGGCGCAGGCATCGACGGCAGACTGAATCGTCGGATAGCTTCCTCTCCCGTCGGGCCACACTTCATAGCTTGTCGTCCCCGCTGCCGGAGCCAAAACTGCAACAAGAAGCGAGACAAGGAGTAGCGTCTTATACACTGGCATCACCTCTCGTAAAAAGCCTACCACAGCGCGATGCAATGGTCGAGCCAAAAAAACTTCCGCTCGAAGGTTGCCCGAAGAAAGGCGATCCATTATTATCATACGGAGTCGTTCCGGAAAAGAGAAAGGTCGCCATGCCGTACAATCGCAGGTTCTCGTCGAACCCCGTTCTCGATTTTCTTACGGGGAGCGTCGTCAATCAGATCATCGTCGCCAACGTCATCATCTACGTGATCCAGGTCATTCTCGTGCGAAGCTCGTTCATAGACATCTTCGGACTCACGCCGCACGTCGTGCTGTCGAGAGGCTACGTCTGGCAGCTCGTGACCTACATGTTCCTTCACGGAAGCCCGTGGCACCTGCTCCTCAATATGTTCATCATCTGGATGTTCGGGACCCCGCTCGAGGGCGTCTGGGGGAGCAACAGGTTCCTCAACTACTACGTCGTCTGCGGTCTCGGCGGGGCGCTTCTTAGCTTCCTCTTCTCGTTCAACACAACCGTGATCGGCGCTTCCGGCGCCGGGTACGGCATTCTGCTCGCCTACGCGATCCTCTTTCCGTACAGCGAGATCTACGTGTGGGGGCTCTTCCCCGTCCGCGCGCGGACGCTCGTTATCTTCATGGTGGTGATCGAGCTTGTGAGCGGCATAACGGGCAGGGACGGCGTGGCGCACTTTGCGCACCTCGGCGGGATGGGAGCGGGCTTCATCTACCTCAAGAGCGATCGCTGGATGCGACGCCTCTTCCGGCGCAGATAATCGAGGGAACACGGGGGCGGGGGACGATTTCCGGGGGGACTCCGGCGCCGGCCGGTCAGCGTCCGGGGATCACGAACGACCTCGTCGCGACCTCGAACGCCTCTTTCTCCTCCTCGCTCAGATTCCTCGAAGGCTTTCCGTCGCGGATGTCGAGAGCGTATCCGCGCGTCGAGGTCCGACCGACAAGATTCGTGAGGATGAATCCGTTCTTTTCCTGGGTGAGGAGACAGAGAGAGTAGCTCTGCATGCCGCCGATGTCCTCGAAGGCGTTGTACTTCACGAGCCCCGTTCCGCTGTAGCAGCCGGCGAGAAACTGCAAAATGCGCTTGAGCTCCTCCGAATGGCCCCGCAGGAACTCCCGGTTTTCGTCGACCCCTTTGAGGAGCTCCTCGAGCGCGCGCTCGGCACCCTTCTGTTCATAGACTTCGGCCATGCCGCGGAACGGGCGAGTGAGCTTCGAGATCCGCATGAACAGGAGGATGGCGCACACGATCGAAGCGACGGCCAGGCACATCGCAATGATGACGAGCACTTCGCTCTGTGATCCCATTACCTGATTCATAGGGCTCGCTTCGACCTCCTTCCCGCAAACGCGATATAAAATGGGGGCTTTGGAAAGCCCCGAGTGTTTCAAATGCCGGGGGCGGGATTTGAACCCGCACGGGTCACCCCACTACCCCCTCAAAGTAGCGTGTCTGCCAATTCCACCACCCCGGCGCAAGAACATGTTCGAGGGGACCTGGTCTACTTGCCCCCCGGCTTCGGCTTCTGCGTCTTTTCGGCCGGCTTCTGAGCGCCTCCCTGGGGCGTTCCCTGGGCAGCGCCGCCCTTCTCGCCCGCTCCGGGCTGCGGCACGTTGCCGAGAACGTCCTGGACACTCTTCTGCTCCTCGGGAGCGACCGTTCCGTACTGGTGCGAGGCCGCTTTCCTCAGGGCGCTCGAGACCTTCGCGCCGCCCCTGCCCGTCGAAAGGAACGCGAGCGACAGGGAGGTCAGAAAGAACAGGATAGCGAGGTACTGCGTCGCCTTGCTGAGGAACGTCGCGGTCTCGCGCCCGCCGAATATCTGCCCGCTCGATCCGCCGAACGCCGCCGAGAGAGCTCCGCCCCTGCTCGACTGCATGAGAACGACGATCGTAAGCAGAACGCAGCCAAGGATATGGACAACGAGGACGATATTGAAGACCATTATCCCACCAACCTTTTCAAAGGTAGTAGTTTAATGAAAAGAGGGCCTTCAGTCAAATGATTTATCGCGGGATGATGCCGAGGAACGACTCCGCCTTGAGCGAGGCTCCTCCCACGAGAAGACCGTCTATTTCCACGTCCGCGAGAAGGTCCGCTGCACTCTCCGGCTTCACGCTGCCTCCGTAGAGGATCGGCGTCTGGTCGGCGGCAGCGGTGCCGAAAAGCTCCTTGAGGAGAATCCGGATGATCCCGTGCATGTCGGAGGCGTCCCTCGTGGTGGCCGTTTTCCCCGTGCCGATCGCCCACACGGGCTCGTACGCGATGACCACCCGGGAGAACTCCTCCGGCTCGAGGCCCTCGCAGCACTCGCGCACCTGGCCGGCAACGACGTCGAAGGCACGTCCCGATTCGCGCTCCCCGAGGAGCTCCCCGACGCAGAATATCGGCCTGAGATTGTTCCGGAGCGCCGCACGCAGCTTTTTCGAGAGGTCCGCACCCCCCTCGCCGATGACGTGCCGCCGCTCGGAGTGCCCGACGAGCACATGGGTGCAGCCGAGCGCCCGGAGCATCCTGCCCGATATTTCCCCGGTGAAGGCCCCCTCGTCCTCGAAGTAGAGATCCTGCGCGCCCGCCTTCACCGCCGAGCCGTGTATCGCATCGATGACGGCGGGCAGCGTTGTGAACGGGGGAATCAGGACGATCTCGCAGCTCGTCCGGGCGGCGGCGAGGCCCGCCGCGATCTCCTTCGCGAGCGCCGCCCCCTCCCGATGATCCTTGTTCATCTTCCAGTTGCCGGCGATGATCTTCCTTCGCATGATCCTCTCTCTCGAACGTCCCCCCCGCTACGCGTCGCTCAACGCCTCGACACCGGGAAGCTTCTTTCCCTCGAGGAGCTCGAGGGAGGCGCCCCCTCCCGTCGAAACGTGGCTGATCTTGTCGGCGAGGCCGAGCTGATTCAGGGCGGCGACGGAGTCCCCCCCGCCGATGACCGTCTTCGCCCCCCGCTTCGTGATGTCGGCCATTATTTTCGCGATTCTTTTCGTTCCGCCGGCGAACTTGGGCACCTCGAAAACGCCCATCGGGCCGTTCCAGAACGCGGTTTTTGCGGCCAGGAGCTCTACCCTGAAGAGATCGACGGTCTTGTCGCCGATATCGACGCCGGCCCAATCCTCGGGGATGTCCCCCGTCGAGACGAGCTTGCTCTCGGAGGCGGCACTGATCTCCTTCGCGACGATACAATCGACCGGAAGGAAGATCCGTTTCCCTCTGCCCGCGTCCGTCCTCTCCATGATCTCGCGGCAGAGGGGTACGAGCTCCTCGTCGACGAGCGACTTGCCGACCTCGAGGCCGGCGGCCTTGAAGAACGTAAACGCCATGCCGCCCCCGATGAGGATCCGGTCGACCCGTTCGAGAAGATTCTTGATGAGCTCGAGCTTCCCCGAGACCTTGGCGCCTCCCATGACCGCGACGAAGGGACGAGCGGGGCTCGAGAGGAGCCCCTCGAGCGCCTCGAGCTCCTTCTCCATGAGAAAGCCCGCGACACGTTCCTTGAAATACTGCGTCACGCCGACCGTCGATGCATGCGCGCGATGCGCCGTTCCAAAGGCGTCGTTCGCGTAGAGGTCGCCGAGCTTCGAGAGCTCCCGGGCGAACCCGGGATCGTTCGCCTCCTCGTTCGGATAGAATCGGACGTTCTCGAGGAGCAGAATCTCTCCGGGGCGAAGCGCCGAGGCCGACTTTTCGACATCGGCTCCGATGCAGTCCCCGACGAACCGCACGGGATACTCCACAAGCTCGCCGAGCGCGTCCGCCACGGGCCTGAGCGTGAACGCCATGTCTTTCTTTCCCTTCGGCCGCCCGAGATGCGACATGAGGACGCATGAGGCGCCCTGCTCCGCGATATAATCGATACTCGGGATGGACGCGCGCACCCGCGTGTCGTCCGTGATCATCCCTTCCTTCGAGAGCGGCACGTTGAAATCAACCCGCATGAGGACCCTGCGCCCTTTGAGATTCACGTCCCTCAGCGTCTTTTTCCTCACTGGCCTCTCCTTCTCAAGGGTGAGTCTCGCGAGCCCGGTTACCCGGCGATAAGCTTCATCATGTCGATCATTCTCATCGCGTAGCCGTACTCGTTATCGTACCACGAGAATACCTTGAAGACGCGCGGCGTGACGCTCATCGTGGAAAGCGCGTCGAATATCGAGGAATGCGCGTTGCCGATGACGTCGACGGAAACGATCGGATCCTCGCAGTATTCGACGATTCCCTTGAGTGAGCCGCCCGCCGCTTTCTTCACGGCCGCGTTGACCGCCTCGACGGTCGCATCCTTCTCGAGCGTTACGACGAGGTCGACGAGCGAGCCGTCCGCGACGGGAACGCGCACGGAAACGCCGTCGAGCTTCCCGTTGAGCTCAGGGAGCACCTTACCGACCGCGGAGGCCGCTCCCGTCGTCGTCGGAATCATGGACAGCCCCGCGGCGCGGGCCCTCCGCAGGTCCTTGTGCGGGAAATCGAGGATCACCTGGTCGTTCGTGTACGCGTGGATCGTCGTCATGAAGCCGTTCGCGATTCCGAATGAATCCTGGAGAATCTTCGCGATCGGCGCGATGCAGTTCGTCGTGCACGAGGCCGTCGATATGACGTGGTGTTTGTCGTTCTTGTAGAGCTTGTCGTTGACGCCCATCACGATCATGATGTCGGGATCCGAGGACGGCGCCGAGATGACGACCTTCCGCGCCCCCGCCTCGATGTGGAGGGATGCGTCTTTGTGCTTGCGGAACTTGCCCGTCGATTCGATGACGACGTCGACGCCGAGCTTCTTCCACGGAAGGGCCGCGGGGTTCTTCTCCGCCAGCACCTCGATCTCGCGGCCATCGACGACGATGAACGTGTCGTTCTTGACCGCCACGGTGCCCTTGTATTTTCCGTGCACCGAATCGTACTTGACGAGATGGGCGAGCGTCGCCGCGTTCGTGAGATCGTTCACCGCGACGATCTCGAATTCCTTGTCTTTCATCGCCTCGCGAAAAACGAGGCGGCCGATTCTTCCGAAACCGTTAATGGCAACCTTTATCGCCATCGGGCCCTCCTTCTTGTCGCCTTTTATCCATTACTTCGCTTTGCCTGCGCTGCCGAAGAGCTTCATCTTCTCCCGCACGACCGCGGCAATCGCATCCCGACCCGGGCCGAGAACCTTGCGGGGATCGATCTCCTCGGGTTTCTCCGCGAGAGCCTTGCGGACGTACGCGGTGAACGCGATACGCATGTCCGTGTCGATGTTCACTTTGCTGATGCCGCGGCGGATCGCCTCGACGATTGCATCGTCCGGGACCCCCTTCGCTCCCTTGATCGCCGCGCCGTACTTGTTGGCGATATCGACGTTCTCCTGCTTGACCCCGGAGGCGCCGTGGAGCACGAGGAGCGTGGGAACGCGCGCGGCGATCTCGCTGATTCGGTCGATCGCGAGCCTGGCCTCCCCCTTGAACTTGTACGCGCCGTGGGACGTTCCGACCGCGATCGCGAGCGCGTCGACCCCGGTGCGCTTGACGAACTCGGCGGCCTGCGCCGGATCGGTGAGTATCGCTTCCCGCTCGGCGACGGAGACGTTGTCCTCTATCCCTGCGAGCTTCCCGAGCTCCCCCTCGACGGAGACGCCCTTCGAACGGGCCTTCTGGACGATCGCGGCCGTCACCGCGACGTTCTCCTCGAAGGGCAGCGCGGAACCGTCGATCATAACGGAGGTGAAGCCTTCCTCGATGCATCTGGCAATCAAGTCCATGTCCTTGCCGTGATCGAGGTGCAGGGATATGGGGGCCGCGCGCTCCTTCGCCGCGAGCGTTACCATTTCGACGATGTTCCTGAAGCCCGCGTACTTGATCGCTCCCTCGGAAAGCGCGATGATCGCGGGGCTTGCGAGCTCCTCCGCCGCGCCGGTTATGGCCTGGAGAAACTCCATGTTGTTTATGTTGAAAGCCCCGACCGCATACTTGCCCTGACGGGCGGCCCTGAGGAGCTCCTTGTTGGTGACGAGCACGTTTTCCTCCCTTTTTATGGACCCCGTCGTTCTCGCCAAAGTAGCGCAATAGTCACATATTGGGCTATCCCTGTCAAGCCACAGATGGGAGCGCGCGGGCCGCGGAGGACCCGGTCCGCAGGGGCCGCCCTTCCCCCCGCAATCAGTCCCTGACCCGGCCCGCCGCGAGCACCGCGATCGAGGAGGGCTCGGCCGGCTCGAGCGCCGCGACGCACGCGGCCGCCGTCTCCCCCGTCGTCACGAGATCATCCACGACGATAACGTCCCTGCCCATAATGAGATCCGCCCGCACCGTGCCGAAGGCCTCCCGCACGTTGAACGCCCTTCGCTCCCGATCGAGCGTCGATTGGCTCTTCGTGTTCCTGATTCTCCCGAGAACTCGCGCTTCGACATCGAGCCCGAGCCGCTCCCCCACCTCCCAGGCGAGAAGGAACGCCTGGTTGTAGCCGCGCGATTTCTCCCGCGACGGGTGGAGCGGAACGGGAACGAGCACGGTCTTTCCGGCCGCGAAAGCGCCCGGCGCAGCGCGGTGGTCCTCGAGCGCGCGGGCCATCCACCACCCGAGGGCAGGGGCAGCGGTTCTTCCGCCGGAAAACTTGAGAAATCGCACGAGGGCGAGCAACTCGTCATTCGTGAAGAACGGACAGATGAGCGGCACGCTCCGACCCGGAGCCCCGGGAAGCGCGAGCAGGCCCCGGGGCCGCGCCGGCTCGAGCCTCAGCCAGCACGTCTCGCACAGAACGCGCGCCGGAATGGAAATCCCCGGGCAGAGATCGAGGGCACACGGTGTGGCGAGGAAATCCTGCATTCGACTGCCGGAGCCCCCGGGCGCTCCCCCTGCCGCGAAGGCTCCGAGGGGACCGAGCTCCCGGGCGCAGCCGAGACACGACCGCGGCACGAGCGCGTCGATGAGAAAGGAGAGGAATCCCCGCACCACCCCACACCCCTTCAATCCATCCGCGGGGGAAGGGCCCCGAGACGGGCCGGCAGTGCCGTTACCGGGAGGACTCCGGGACATGCTCCCGGACCGCCCCGCGCTTCCTGCGCCGTGCGCGCGCCGACTGGATCACGAGAACCAGAACACCCGCCGCGACGAAGCAGATGCTTATGAGCTGGCTCACCGTCATGAGGCGCGAGATGCGCGCGGAGGCCTCGTAGTATCGAAAGAAATCGATCGTGTACCGACCCGCGCCGGAGAGAATGCACAGGAGACCGAATGTGAAGCCGGTGAACGGGCGTCTCCGGTCGAGGACGAGGAGCGCGAGCGCCGTGACGAGGCCGTACAGCGAGTCGTAGAGCTGGGTCGGATGCACCGGGATCCCGGGGCAGTAGAATCCGGCGGGAGAATGGGCCGGAAAAACGATTCCGAAGATCGAATGCGTCGGATTGCCGAAACAGCAGCCGCTCAGGAAGCATCCGATCCGGGTGAAGAAAAACCCGAGGGCGATCGAGGGGGCACAGGCATCGGCAACGAGCATGAAGGAGAGCCTCTTCCGGCGCAGATAGACGACGGCCCCCGCCAGCGCGAGGATGAACCCGCCGTAGAACGTCGCACCCCCCTGCCAGAGCGCGATGATGTCGAGAAGGCTGTGGTAGTCGTCGCGGTGGGTGAGGATGTAGAGCGCCCGCGAGCCGATAACGGCGGCGAGAATGAGGATGATGCTCATGTCGTAGATGTGATCCTGGTTGATCCCCCTTTTCTCGGCGCGCTTGGCGGCGAGGACGATCCCGATCCAGAAGCTCAGCGCGAGCATCGCGCCGTAGGAGTAGATCTTGAACCTGCCGATCTCGATCAGTATGGGATGCACACGATCCTCCTAGTATTCGTAGAAGCGCATGCTGAAGTTGAGGAGCACGCCGATGAGGAAGCAGCTCACGACCATCGAGGAGCCACCGTAGCTCATGAAGGGGAGCGGCAGCCCCGTCACCGGCGTGAGCCCCGTCGTCATCCCGATGTTAACGATGACGTGAATGGCGAAATACGCGCAGATACCGATGCACGCGAGTGACGCGAAGCGGTTCTTCAGCTTCGTGGCGAGGTAGAGCCCGCGGATGATGATGATGGAGAACAGGACGAGAATCACGAGCGCCCCGAGGAATCCGAGCTCCTCGGAGATCACCGAGTAGATGAAATCGCTGTGGCGCTCTGGAAGGAACGCGAGAAGTTTGTGCGTTCCATGCAGGAATTTCTTCCCCATAAAGCCCCCCGAGCCGATCGCGAGCTTCGACTGGTAGACCTGCCACCCCGAGCCGAGCACGTCCGATTCCGGCCTCAGAAACGTGAGTATGCGCTTCTGCTGGTACGGCTCGAGCCTGTTCCACGCCATCGGGACGAGCAGCATGACGCCGAGGTTCAAGCCGACGAGCGCGATGCTCCGGACGAGATCGCGCCTTCGCCGGTACGCGGCGACGAGAATCACGATGAAGAACAGGAGAAGAAGATACGGGTAGCCCCCGTGCTCCGTCGCCGTTGCGCTGTAGATCGTGAGCAAGGCGCTCAGGAGGGGCGTCATCGCGAGGATGAGGAGGCTCTCGTCGATCCCGCGCCAGTAGAGGATCGGGAAGAGGAGCGCGAGGTATACGAGCGCCGTGCCGAGATCCGGCTCCTTCATGACGAGAAGAAACGGCACGAACGCAATCGCGGCGCCGACGGTGAGCACGCGGAAGCTGTCGGGGCGGTTCCGTTTCTCGGCGAGGAAACGCGCGAGAATAAAAATGACGGCGATCTTCATGAATTCGCTCGGCTGGAGATTGAAGCCCCCGATATCGATCCATCGGCGCGCCCCCTTCACGGCGGGCGCGAAGAGGACCCCGATGAGGAGCACGAGTCCGACGCCATAGAAGATGACGGCCATCCCTTCGTAGTACCTGAAGGGGATGAGGCACGCGGCCGCCATCACGGCGAGCCCCACGAGCACCCACACGAGCTGCCGCGCGAGATAGTCCGTCTTGGCGGTCTGAAAGGCGTCCCGGAACTCCTCGGGAATGTGCTGGATCGAATAGAGCGTGAGGCATCCGAGGACGATGAGGAGCAGCGCGGGAAGGAGAATCAGCCAGTCGAAATCATGAAAGTACCTCTCGGCCACGGCGCTATCTCCCCCCCCCGGCCTGACGCGGCGCGACAGCGCCGGTACCGCCGAGCGGATTGAAGAAGGCCGTGAGAACGCGCTTCGCAATGGGCGCCGCCATGGAGCCGCCGTGCCCGGCATTCTCCATCACGATCGCGATGCAGATCGCGGGATCGTCAGCCGGCGCATACGCGACGAAGATCGCGTGATCCTGCCCGCGTGGGTTCTGCGCCGTTCCCGTCTTCCCCGCGACCGCTATCCCAGCGATCGCGGCGGCCCTTCCCGTTCCCCAATCGCTCGCCACGACGCCCTTCATCGCTTCCCGGATGAACCCGAGCGGGGCCGGCTCGACGCCGGCGATCGGCACCTCGTCGGCCTTCGCCTTGAACACGGCCCTTCCGTCGGGACCGACGATCATTTTCACGATATGAGGATTGACCCGCTTGCCGCCGTTCCCGAAACTGGCGGCGAGCTCGCACAGCTGCACGGGTGTAACAAGAATCTCCCCCTGCCCGATCGAGTAATTGAGGAGAAGCCCCCTCGACCAGCCCCGCGTCCCGAACCGCCGGTCGAGATACGCCTGGTCGGGGAGCACTCCGGAAGCCTCGCTCGGGAGATCGATTCCCGTTTTCCTGCCGAGCCCGAAGAGACGGCCCGCCTTCGCGAAATCATCGACCGAGAGCTTCTCGCCGAGCTGGTAGAAAAAGACGTCGCACGACTGGATGATCGCCATATCGAGCTGGAGCGCGCCGTGCCCTTTCGCCTGCCAGCACTTGAAGTAGCGGTTTCCGAACCGAAGTCCGCCGTGGCACGGCCGCTGGTACGCGTGCTCGGTGATCTTCCCGTTCGTGAGCGCGGCGTAGGCGGTCACGAGCTTGAAGATCGAGCCGGGGGGATACATGGCCTGAACGATCCGGTTGAACATCGTATGCGCGGGATCGTCGAAGAGCTGCTTCCATTGCTCGTCGCTCACGCCCGCGATGAACATGTTCGGATCGTACGTCGGCCTGCTCACCGCGGCGAGTATCTCGCCGGTGCGGGGGTCCATGGCGACGAGCGCTCCGCGCTCGCACTGGAACGCCTCCTCCGCGGCGCGCTGAACGTTGAGATCGATCGTGAGTACCATGTCGTCCCCGGGAACGCTCGGGTGGGCTCCGCCGAGCCGCTCGATCTCGTTCTCGTTCATAAACCCGCTGACCTCGCCGACCTCCGTCCCCTCGACGCTGATCCCGACGATGCGAATGCCGTCCGTGCCGTGCAGGTATTTCTCGTAGGCGAGCTCGAGACCGGTTCTCCCGAGAATATCACCTTCCACGAGCTCGTCGGATTTCGCGACCTCCTCGTCGCTCACCTCGCCGACGTAGCCGAAGACGTGCGCGGCGAGCCTCCCCTCGGGAAAATAGCGGCGCTGCTCCATCGTGAGCTTGAAGAAGGAGAGGAGATCCCGGTTCTCCCGCAGCACCGAGATCTGTTCCTTGTCCGCCGCCTGCACGACGATCATCTCCCGGCCGTCCGGGTACCGCTTGATCCACGCGTCGAGATCGGCCTGGACCTTCGCGGGATCGAGCTTGAGCCATTCACATGCGAGGGAGAGGAGCTCGCGCCTCTTCGCCGCGCCGTTCGGGAGCACGCTGATCTGGTACACAGGCATGTTGACGACGAGCTTGGAGCCGTCCCGCGCGCGGATGATGCCGCGCGGCGCGATAACCCGCTCCCGCAGGAGCTGGTTCGAAAAGGAAAGCTTCGTGTAATACTCGTGCCGGACTACCTGGAGCACGAAGAGCCGCAGCACGAGCAGCACGATGAGCCCGATGAGAATCATCGAGAGCGTGCGCCGCCGAGGATCGAGTATCGATTCTTCGTGACGGTCAATATCCGCCACCGGGCCGCACCACCCTTCGCGTCAGGAGCTCGAGGAGCACGAAGATGCATATGCCGACGAGCGCCGAATAGAGCGCCGACAGAAGAGAATACCGGAAAAACGACACGACCATCTCCCCGACGGAGAAGGACGTCGCAATCGGAAGCACGATGATGTCGTTGAGAATGCAGGCGGCGAACACGATGAAGCCCTTGAAGAGCACGTTCTCGGGCAGGAGCCCCCCTCCCACGCGGGAGACGCCATAGGCGAGCACCGATTTCGCGAGCGCGTTCATGCCGAGTAACGACGCGTTCCCGAGATCCTGAAGGAAACCGAGGAGAAACCCGATGACGACGGCGAGGACCGGGCCGCGCTCGAGCACGAGCGCGACGAGGAGAATCACGGTGAGGTCCGGCGTGCATCCCGCGATGGCGATCCGATGAATCGCGGTCACCTGGATGACGAAGACAACGAGCGCGACAAAAACGATCCGTACGACGTTCACGACTCACCTCGCGTGCGTGCGCTTCACCTGGAACTTTTCGAGCTCGTCGAGCAGGCCCGTATCGTTCCATTCCTTCTCGCCGGTCACGATGAAGAGCTCCTCGAGGGCATCAAGGCTGGCGAGGCTCGCCACCCGGACCCGCTTCGCGATCCCGCCTTTCTCGTCCGTGATCTGGAACACGGTGCCCACGGGAAAACCCTTCGGGAAGAGGAGCCCGAGGCCGCTCGTGATGAGCGTGTCCCCGACGATGACATCCTCCTCCTTCCCGACGTACTCGAGCCTGAAGTAGTTCCCCCGGTCCCACTCGAGCATCCCGACGACGCGGCTCCGCCGGTCGGCGCAGCTCACCGATATCGACTTGTTGTTGAGGAGGAGCACCTGCGAGGACCACGGAAACACCTGCGACACGCGGCCGACGAGCCCCCGGTAATTGACGACGGCCATGCCGGCCCGCACCGAGTCCGATGCGCCCCGGTCTACCGTGATCGAGTGGACGTAGGGGCTCGAGGAGCGCTCGATCACTTCGCAGGAGAGAAACCGGTGAAACGTGTCTGCCTTCAGATCGAGGAGCTTCCGGAGACGGTTCCGCTCCTCGCCGAACTGCAGCAGCCGCTCCCGCTCCTGGTAGAGGGTCACGACCATCGCGCGGAGCTCGCCGTTCTCCTGCTTGAGCGATTCCACGGAGGCGAAGGAGCCCGTTACCCGGTTCACCGGGTAGAGAAGCACCGAGGTGATCGCGCGCGCCGCGCGTATCTGGCTCTGGTCGCCGACCGACAGGAGCACGATCGCGAGTGCGACGGCGATCGCGAGGACCGTCTTGTCGAGATGCTTTTCGAAGAGGAACGAGAGAAGGTGCATTCTTAGAACCGAGTGCTTTTCAAGATGATACGCTCATACTGGTGGAGGTTCGAAAGAACCTTGCCGCACCCGAGCACAACGCACGTGAGGGGATCCTCGACGACGTTGATCGGGAGATTCGTCTCCTCCTTGAGGAGGACGTCGAGCCCGCGCAGGAGGGAGCCTCCACCCGTCATCACGATCCCCCGGTCGACGATATCGGCGGCGAGCTCGGGAGGCGTCTGTTCGAGCGCGGTCTTGACGGCGGCGACGATCTGGGCAAGCGTCTCCGCGAGCGCCTCGCGAACCTCGACGCTCGATATCTTGAGGGTTTTCGGAATCCCCGAGACGAGGTCCCGCCCCTTGATCTCCATCTCCTCCTCTTTCTTGAGCTTCGTGGCGGAGCCGATCACCATCTTCACGTGCTCCGCGGTCTGGTCGCCGATGAGGAGGTTGTATGCCTTCTTGATGTGCAGGACGATCGCTTCGTCCATCTCGTCGCCGGCGATGCGGATCGACATGTCGGTGACGATGCCGTTGAGGGCGATGACCGCGATCTCGGTCGTGCCGCCCCCGATATCGATCACCATGTTTCCCGACGGCTTGTCGACGGGAAGGCCGACGCCGATCGCGGACGCGACGGGCTCCGCGATGAGGTAGACCTCGCGCGCCCCCGCGTTCTGCGCCGAATCGGTCACCGCGCGGCGCTCGACCTCGGTGATCCCCGACGGAACCGCGATCACGATCCGGGGCCTGATGAAGAAGCGTTTTTTCTGCGCCTTGCGGATGAACTCGCGGAGCATCACCTCGGTGATCTCGAAGTCGGCAATCACGCCGTCCTTGAGCGGGCGGATCGCGACGATGTGAGCGGGGGTCTTCCCGAGCATCGCCTTCGCCTCCGCCCCGACCGCGTACACCTTCTTCGTCTTTTGATCGACCGCCACGACGGACGGCTCGTTGAGGACTATTCCGTTTCCCTTCACGTACACGAGCGTGTTCGCCGTACCGAGATCTATCGCGATATCGTTCGAGAAGTAATTCGCCAAACGGTCCAGCACGGGTTCTCCCCGCCTTTCCTCATGCGATCAGGCCCCGCTCGCGCATGCTGACGAACCGGTCGCCGCCGATGACGATATGGTCGACGAGCTCGATTCCCAGGAGCTCACCGCACTTCACGAAGCGGAGCGTGAGATCCGTGTCCTCCGCGCTCGGCTCGGGGCTCCCGGTCGGGTGGTTATGCACGAGTATGATGCCCGCCGCGCTCGCCGCGACCGCCGCCTTGAAGAGCTCGCGCGGATGGACGAGCGCCGCATTCAAAGATCCCACCGCGACCGTTACGATCTTGCGGATGCCGTTTTTCGTATCGAGGAGGATCGCCTTGAAGTGCTCCCGGTCGAGCCCGCGCATCTCGACGGTCATCAGCGCGGCAACGTCTTCAGGCGCCCTCACCTTCCGGATGGCTCCCTCCCTCATCGAGAGGATGCACCGTTTCCCGAGCTCGAACGACGCCCGCAGCCTCATGGAAGAGACCGGCCCGACGCCCTCGAAGGCCATGAGCTCCTCGACCGTCGCGTTCCCGACACCCGTGAGACCGCCGAAGTGGTCCACGAGGTCCTGGGCAATCGCTCCCGCGGACCGATGGTTATGCGTCCCCAGAACGAGAGCGATAAGCTCCGATTCACCCGCGCCCTCGAGACCGCGCACTATCCCCTTCGATCTCAGCAGCTCGAGTGACGATTTCCCAGCACCCACAAGCCCTCTCCACCCCGCACCGACGGCTGAAACCTAACAGAAGCTCATCCGCGTCGCAAGCTATTTTGGCACAACCTCGAAAAACTGCAAATCATTTTTTATCCCCTGTCGAAATCAGCGGATCGGAGCGCTTCAGGCGCTCGATCTCGGCGCGAGCATACTCGGCCCACCGGTCCGACGCATACTCGGCGGCGAGCCGCGAGTAACAGGAAAATGCCTCGCGCGGGTTCCTGAGACGCTTCTCGAAAATTCCCGCCATTCTGAGAAGAACGAACGGCGCCTCCCCGGAGAGGGGATACTTCCACACGAAGTGCTCGTAGGCGCGCATCGCGGACCGGTACTTGAGCGTCCGCTCCATCCCGCAGGCGATATCGAGATGAAGATCCTCCGCAAGGGCAAAATTCGGTATCTGGCGCATCGCCTCGTCGAAGAGCGTTTCCGCCGTGTCGCGCTCGCCCTTTTTCAGGGATAGCCCGATCGCATCAGCATAGTTCGACCGCGAGCGCACCTTGTCCCCGTCCGCGACAAACGCGCGCGCGAGCCCCGCGCGGGCCTGCACGTCCCCTTCCCTCATCGCGAGGTATTCGGCGTATTCCGCCTGCGCGCCGAACCAGTCCGCCTTCTCGAAATGGCGCCGCGCGGCGACGAGATGCTCCTCCGCGCGCGCCTCTTCAAACGCCTTGAAACAGAGTGCGAGAACGACTCCGCAGGCAAATCCGCCGAGATGGACGCTGTACGCGACGCGCATCCCCTCGGTTCCGAGCTGTATCAGGGTGCGAACCCCCTGAAGGGCGAACCAGAAGATGATCGCGAACACGACCGGGACGTACGTTCTTCCCGCCCGGTTCACCCCCTGGAACGGCATGAAGATCCAGTACGCGACGCGAACGCGGCTGAAATACAGCCGCACAAAGTACGCGCCGAGAATGCCGGAGGTCGCTCCGGAGGCGCCGATGACCCCGTACTGCAGGTACTCGGGCGAATAGAGCGCCGTGAGCGCCGTGTGCACGTACGCGCCCGCGGCCGCCGACAGCGCGAAGATTGTATAGAACTTGACCG